>JACPNO010000024.1:1674-8421 GCA_016185465.1 Candidatus Solibacter usitatus | reverse complement strand
CGAATCGAAACTGCGGAACTTGTTCTTCGGGTTGTGCTTCGCCAAAACCTTCGTGATGGCGGCCGTCAGGGTCGTCTTGCCGTGATCGATGTGCCCGATCGTTCCGATATTTACGTGCGGCTTACTGCGATCAAATTTTTCTTTTGCCATAAGAAAACCCGAATCTCCTTATTTCGTTATCTTGCCCTGGATCTTGTTGACGATCTCTTCCGAAACCGACCGCGGCACCTCTTCGTAGCGAGAGAAGTGCATGGTGAAGCTGCCGCGCCCTTGCGTGCGCGAACGAAGCTCTGTCGCATACCCGAACATTTCGCTCAGCGGAACACTGGCGCGAATCACCTGCGTGGCGCCCTGGATCTCCGTGCCTTCCAGTTGTCCGCGACGTGAAATCAAGTCGCCGTTGACGGTGCCCATGTATTCGTCCGGCACCACCACTTCCACTGCCATCACCGGCTCTAGCAGCACCGGCTTGGCCTTGCGGCAAGCTTCCTTCACGCAGATCGAGCTGCAAATCTTGAACGCCATTTCCGACGAGTCGACGTCGTGAGACGCGCCGTCGAAGACGGAAACCTTTATGTCGACCATCGGGAAGCCGGCGAGAATTCCGCCTTCGAGCGCTTCCACCACGCCCTTCTGGATGGCGGGAATGAATTCCTTGGGGATGTTGCCGCCCCTGATTTCGTTCTCGAATTCGTAGCCTTTGCCGGGGTTCGGTTCCACGCGCAGCTTGGTGCGGGCATACTGTCCGCTGCCACCGGTCTGCTTCTTGTGCGTGTAATCGAATTCCGACATCTGGCGAATGGTTTCGCGATAGGCGACTTGCGGCTTGCCGACATTGGCGGCCACGCCGAATTCGCGCATCATGCGATCCACAATGATCTCCAGGTGCAGTTCGCCCATTCCCGACAGAATCGTCTGCCCGGTTTCCGGATCGGTGTTGACCTTGAAAGTGGGATCTTCCTGGGCCAGCTTGGCAATTGCCATGCCTAGCTTTTCCTGGTCCGCCTTGGTCTTGGGCTCCACCGCCAACTGAATGACAGGCGTGGGGAAGTCGATTTTTTCCAGCGCCACCGGATGATCTTCATCGCAGATGGTGTCGCCCGTGGAGATCGTCTTCAGTCCGACCGCCGCGCAGATATCGCCCGCCATGATTTCGCTGATGTCTTCCCGCTTGTTGGCGTGCATGCGCATCAAACGGCCGACGCGCTCCCGGCGGCCCTTGGCGACATTAAATACCGATTCGCCGGCCGCCATCTTGCCCGAGTACACGCGGAAGAAGGCCAACTGACCCGAATACGGGTCGGTCATGATCTTGAAGACCAGCGCGGCGAAAGGTTCGCTGTCCGAAGCCGTGCGCGTGACCTTCTTGTCCGGGTTGTCCAGATCGATTCCCTGCACAGCCGGAATGTCGAGCGGCGAGGGCAGGTAATCCACCACCGCGTCGAGCATCGTCTGCACGCCTTTGTTCTTAAAGGCTGAGCCACAGATGACCGGGAAGATTTTGAGCGCGATCGTTGCCTTGCGGATGCCCGCGCGGATTTCTTCGTTGCTCAGTTTCTCGCCGTTGACGAACTTCTCGAACAAAGCGTCGTCGAATTCCGAAACCGCCTCGATCATCTGCTCGCGGTAGGTGTGCGCCTGTTCCACCAACTCCTCGGGGATGTCGACCACGTCGAACTGGGCCCCCAGGGTTTCGTCGCGCCACAGAACTGCCTTCATCTCCACCAGATCGACGATGCCGCGGAACTTGTCTTCCGCGCCTACCGGGATCTGAATCGGAACCGGCTTGGCCTTCAGCCGTTCGACGATGGTGTCGACCGAGCGGAAGAAATCCGCTCCGGTGCGATCCATCTTGTTGATGAAACAAATGCGGGGAACGTGATATTTGTCTGCTTGCCGCCAGACGGTTTCCGATTGCGGCTGAACGCCGGCTACCGCGTCGAACACTGCCACAGCGCCATCGAGCACGCGCAACGAACGCTCCACTTCGGCCGTGAAATCGACGTGGCCGGGAGTATCGATAATGTTGATCTGCATGTCGCGCCACTCGCAAGTGGTCGCGGCCGAAGTGATCGTAATCCCGCGTTCCTGTTCCTGCTCCATCCAATCCATGGTGGCGGTGCCCTCATGGACTTCGCCGATCTTGTGGGACCGGCCCGTGTAATACAAAATCCGCTCGGTTGTGGTGGTCTTACCGGCATCGATATGTGCGGCGATGCCGATATTCCTCATCCTTTCGAGCGGTACCGTTCTTGCCATAAGAATTAAAGCTTGAGCCTTCCCATTGACACAGAGACACAGAGACACAGAGCGAACATCAGACTGTCTTCCTCTGTGTCTCTGTGTCTCTGTGTCAAAATCTTCCGTCCCTACCAGCGATAGTGCGCGAAGGCCTTATTCGCCTCCGCCATCCGGTGCACATCGTCTCTCTTCTTGATCGCCCCGCCGCGCAGATTCGCCGCGTCGTTCAGCTCGTTGGCCAGTTTCTCGGCCATGCCCTTTTCCGGACGGGTCCGCGCGTTGGTGATGATCCACCGCATCGCCAGCGACGTCCGCCGATTCTGCGGGACCTCGATCGGCACCTGGTAGTTGGCGCCGCCGACGCGCCGCGTCTTCACTTCCAGCAACGGCTTGGCGTTTTCCACGGCCTTCTTGAACGACTTCAGCGGATCGTCGCTGGTGCGCTCCCGCAGCTTATCCATCGCTTGGTAGAAGATGCCCTGCGCGGTGTTCTTCTTGCCTTGCCACATCATCGAGTTGACGAACTTCTCGACAAGCGTGGAGTTATACACCGGATCCGGCAGTACTTCGCGAACAACTGCTCTTCGTCTACGTGGCATACGTTCCTACGATTTGGGCCTTTTGGCCCCGTATTTCGACCGACCCTGCCTGCGATTGGCCACTCCGGCCGTGTCCAGCGCGCCGCGAATCACGTGATAGCGGACGCCTGGAAGATCCTTCACGCGGCCGCCGCGAATCAGCACAATCGAGTGCTCCTGGAGGTTGTGGCCGACCCCGGGGATGTACGTGGTCACTTCGATTCCGTTCGTCAGCCGGACGCGCGCGACTTTCCGCAGCGCCGAATTCGGCTTCTTGGGGGTGGAGGTGTACACGCGGGTGCAAACCCCTCGCTTCTGCGGGCAGCTATTGAGCGCCGGGCTCGAAGTCTTCCAGCGTGGCGGCTTCCGCCCGTTACGCACAAGTTGGTTAAACGTCGGCACGAATTTCCTCTCGTTCTACGTCAGGACTCGGCGACCCATCGGCCGCCCCGCAATCTCCGCCCGCGCCGAAGCACAGGACGCATTGCTTTTGGTTCAAAATCTCTCAGTGGCGCGACCGGCCCAAAAAAACGGGGTTCACGATACTTCCGATCGCATAAAGCGAGGATGCTTCAGACAGGCCCATGACAACACCGGCGAAACCGGTTGATTCAGCGGGGCCTCACCCCCGGCCGGACCCGCCAGAACACAGACGGGTGGTAGCGCAGGGATAGCTTGACTCGCGAAACTCTTAAATATTACCTGAAGTGAGGCCACGCACGCAACTGCCGGGTGGTGTTCCGTGGAATTCAACACGAAACAAAGGACTTAGCGCACGCCGCCTCCCTGCCTCGACCGAACCGAATTCGTCGCGCCCGCGGCGGTTTCGACTTTTAGCCTGTTGGTTCCGGTCGCCGGACCGGGCCTGCGCGTCCTGCGGCTCACGCGTCCGGCTCGCAGCCGCTGAGGATTTACTTCGCGGCCTTCACCGCAAAGTCCCAGACCTGGAGGTTCAGCTTCCCCTCGCTGAACTCCACGACCGCGTACTCGCCCGGCGTCATCGGCTGCTTCGGCCAGATCTTGTACAGCCCGTCCGGCGTCATCTGCTTCTGAAAAATCTCGACCGTGTCCCGCTCCTCAACCGTCTCCTTCGAGATCGGCACAATCGTCACTTCCTCCACGATCCGCACCGCGGCCTTCGACATCAGCCGCACGATCGCGAACCGCTCGGTCTGGGCCAACTGAATGTAAAACTCCTGCTCCGGGTTTGTGAAGATGTTCAGCGAATGAGCGTTCGCGATCTCGACCGTCGCCTTCCCCGAAACCATCGGAATCGGAGACAGCCGCCCCAGCACGGAACGCCCTCTATTCGTCCGGACGCTCGATTCCGCCGCCTTTAGCGACTTGGCCTGCTCCCCCTCGATCCAGTACACGCCGGGGTTCTGCGGGACGCGCATGACCTCCTTCTCCATCTCGCGCGCGGCCTTCTCCTCCTGGGCGAAGATCCTCGCCTCTTTTTCGAACTGGGTCTGCCTCTCCTGGAACTCCTTCTCCGTGCGCGTCAGGTCGACCAGTTCCTTGGGCATTTCCTCCCATTCGCTGCGCTCCATGCTGTAGAAGCGCACCCGGTCGCCTTCGACCTTGTACTCCCGGACGAGCTGATAGCTCCCGTCGGTCATGTAGAGTTTCTGGTTGGCGGCCCACGCGGCCAGGGCCAGCACGAGCAGTGCGATCAGACGCGTACGCATATCCCTATGGACCACTGTACCGCCGCTGTGGGTTTCTTATTTGAGGCGTTCCAGCTCTTCGAAAAGGTAGCCGCTGCCCGGCTTCGACTCGAATTTCGACGGCCGCGCCGCCCCGGGAGCCGCGAAACAGACGCGGTGACGATTGCCGGCGCGGATCTCGTAGATCCCGAGCAGCGGCTTCCCCTGGTCCGGCCCATCCTCGGGCATGAGGTCGATCGTCTTCGGCTGGGCGGTCTCATTCAGCCGGAACGTCCCGGAGCTGGTGGACCCAGCCTGTGTCAACGTGTACCGATCGCCCTCGATCGCGATCCGCGCGTCCAACTCGGATCCCGTCATCGGTTTGCCGTCCCGGATCCCCGCAATCCGCTTCCAGAATCCCTGCATGGTATCGGCGTCGCCGGCGGCGTCGAGTGTCGCCGACAACGCGCAAACGATAAGCGCGCTCCAAACAAGTCTCATACGCCGAAGCTATCACAGCAGCCCGCGTGCGCCTGTGAACGACGGCACACCGGCGCGCCGGAGGTTCCGCCCAACACAAAACGCGGAGACATCGAGGAGTTCCTCCGCGTCTCTGCGTCTCTGGGTCAGGTTTTACGGCTGCCTTACTGCTCCGACTTCGAGTAGTAATACGTGTACTTGCTGTACAGCTCCGACGCTCGTGCGCCGTTCGCCACGATGCCCAGCACGTTGTTTTCGCACAACGACTGCATCGCGCGGGTCACGTTGTCGAACGTCGTCGACCCGATCTTCACCACCAGCACCGTGCCGTCTGCCAGTGTCGCCAGCAGGTTTGCGTCCGCCGAGAACAGCAGCGGCGGTGTGTCGAAGATGGCCCAGTTGAACGCCCGCGGCAGCTCCTCGAACAGCGCCTTGGCTTGTCGCATGTTCAGCAGCTCGAGCGGGTTCTTCACGGGCGACCCCGCCGGCAGCAGGTAGAGGTTCATTCCCTCCAGCCGCCGCAGCGCCTGCGCGAAGCTGCACTGACCCGTCAGGTAGTCCGACAGTCCCGGCGAGCGGTCGATCTGGAACAGGCTGTGCACGATGGGACGACGCAAATCGAAGTCCGCCAGCAGCACCGCGCTCTCCGCCAGGTGCGCCTGCGCCAGAGCGAGGTTCACCGCCGTGAACGTCTTGCCCTCCGCCGGCGACGGACTCGTCACGATTACCGTGTGCAGCGGCTGCAGCGTTTGCAGGTGGTTTAGCCGCGTCCGCAACGTGCGGAACTCTTCCGCCGGCGTCTCATGCGATTTGTTGAGGTCGAGCAGGTGCGACTCCGGGGCGGGTTGAAACGGCACGAGCGAGACGTCCGAGAGCATTCCCGGATGAATGTTGAGCCGTAGCACCGGGGGCGCTGCATTCGTAGCCAAGGCGTGACCGGCGCGCCCGTTGACCGGAGGCGCCTCCGGAATTGTAGCTATTTCTTCCGGCGGCGCGATTACCGCCGCAGACTCCTCCGAAGATAATGCGCTCTGTTCAGCACGGCGCAATGCATCGTGAACTCGACTCATAATAGTTTTATGCCGGCAGCCGCCAAGCCCTCTTTCGTCACATCCCGGAAAAACGGTAGTACATCGAACCCGTCATCAGAATTGAGCCGACGATGACGGCGCTCGACCATGCCAGCCAGACCAGCCGCCTCTTGCGACGGACCAGTAACGCATTCTCGAGCAGCGGGATACTGCTGAGAACCGGCATGTTCGTATACGCCCGAACGTCTTTGAGGTTCTTCAGTGACGTGTTGCGCACTTCCTGCGCCGCCGCCAACATGATCCCCAGGCCAAGCCCTGCCGCCGTGCCGATTCCCGCCCAAGCCAGGCGATTCGGTTCCGAGGGCTGCTCCGGCAGCGTCGCCGGATCGAGCACTTCCAGGTTCTCACCCGCCTTGTGCTCTTCCAGGCTCTGCCCCATCTCCGAGGCGTCGTGCCTCTTCGACATGTCTATGTAGTCCTGCCTGGCCAGGTCGAACTCGCGCAACAGGGCGTTGTATTGCTGCTCATTCAGCGGAGCATCTTCGAGACGCTGCTGGTAGCCCGCCACGATCCGTTGCAACTCCGCACGTTCGCGCTCAATTCCCTTGATCTCATTCTCTTTGTTGACGATCCGGTTGCGGTACCCCTCGATCTGCTGGCGCACGGCGTCGAGCTCTCGTGCTACCAGCGAGTTGGTCACCACGCGCGCGCCCGTCGTCGTGCCGGGCGTTACCACCACCTGAGCCGCGTCGCGCTTCTGCGCTTCGTCGC
>JACPNO010000024.1:0-1561 GCA_016185465.1 Candidatus Solibacter usitatus | reverse complement strand
CGCATCCGCCACGTCGGGATGCCCGCCGCCCTTCGTTTCCTTGATGAGCGCCAGCTTCGACCGCTCCGTCAGGATCGCCTGCGTCATCCCCACGATCTGCGGATTCTGCGCGGTCACCGCGGCGGTCGTGGAACCCGGAATCGTCTCGGTCAGCCCCGTCGAGAGCACGTTCTCCCGATTCTTCAGCGATACCAGATCCTGTTCCAGGATCGTCTTCTCGTTCAACAGGCGATTCATGGTCTGGGCCGACGACATGAGCTGGAGGTTGTACGTCTGGAGCGCCTGGGCATTCGCCGTCGCCTGCTCCGGCAGCTTGCCCGTGTTGGCCTTTTTGAACTTGATGATCTCCTCGTCCAGCTTGTCCAGTTTGTCCTTGGCGGCTTTTTTCTCGTCCTTTAGGAAGTTGGTCGTCAGGCTGGCCTGATTGCGCTGCACCGTGACGTTCTGCTCGGTAAACTTCGTCACCAGTTCGCGCACCACCGCCTGCGCCTTGTACCGGTCCGTGTAGCTGAACGCAACCGAGAATGCCGAGGCGTACCGGCGGCCGCCCCCCCCGGCGTCGGCCAACGGCATGATGCGGATGTATTTGTTCCGCATCTCCTGGACCACGTCCTCCATCGGCAGCCTCTGGCGCTCTTTCTTGTACAAGTCGAGCGAAGGCTTTTGAATGATCTCCGACAGGCTGCCGCGGCTCAGGATCTCCGTCTGCATCTGTTGCAGCCGGTCCGCCATCTGCGTCGTGATCGATGTCGGGACCAGGTTCGACGGCACCTGCTGCGGCGTAATGCGCATCACCGCCGTCGAGATGTATGTGTCCGGCCACATGAAGGCCACCACCGTCGATACCACGAGACCCGCGAACGTCGGCCCGATGATCCACGACCGGTACCGCCGCAGCATGTCAATATAATCTTCGACGTCCGGTGGACGCCGCGAGACGCTTTCAAAAGTATGTGCTGGACCCATAAATCTCTTCCACCTCCGACAATCGAGACCCCTACTTCACAATGATGATGTCACCGTGCTCGAGAAACACATTCTGGTCGGTCTTCTTGCCCTTGATCACGTCGTTCCAGTTGAAATGCAGCCGCTGCGCGCCCCGGATGATCACGATGTCCTTCTTGTTGGCGAAATCCCTGAAACCACCCGCGTTCACCAGCGCGTCCATGATGCGCGTCGGAACCACCAGGGGGAACGCGCCCGTCTTCATGACCTCGCCATTGATCGAATACTTCTTGCTGTTGACCTGGATAACCTTGACGTTCACCTGCGGCCGTCTCAGCACGTCCTTTTGCTTCAGCGACTCGGTAATATCGTTGCCTAGCTCCAGTGGCGTCCTGCCGGCCGCCTGAACCTCGCCCAGCAGGTTCAGTGAGATCTTGCCATCCGGACGGACCCGGACCGAGAAGGTCAACTCCCGTACCCCCCAGACGGCAATATCGAGACCGTCCCCTTCACCGACGACATAGTCACCGGCAAAGACGGTAACGGATGCGAACAACAGCAGGGTGGCTGTAACGACTATCACTAGGGTGCGCATATATGACCTCGCAAAGACCAT
>JACPNO010000052.1 GCA_016185465.1 Candidatus Solibacter usitatus | reverse complement strand
CCGGCAGGTCGGGGACCTGCCCCACTCTGCGTGCTAAACTATTCACATAGACATCTATAGGAGCACCTATGGGATTCTTCAGCCGCCTGCGCTCGACCCTGTTCCCGCAAAGCCACGAACAATCCCTCGATCACGAATTCCAATTTCACCTGGAAATGCGCGCCGCAGAGTTGGAAGCCGCCGGCATGACGCCAGAAGCGGCCCGCCGCGAAGCCGCCCGTCTCTTCGGTAACCGCGCCAGCGAGCGCGAACGCACCCGCGACGCCGACCGCGTCCTCTGGGTCGAGCATTTTCTCCAGGACGTCCGCTTCAGCCTGCGCACCATGCGCAAAACGCCACTAGTCACCGCTGTCGCCATTCTCTCTCTCGCCCTCGGCATCGGGGCCAACACCGCCATCTTCACTGTCCTCGATGCCCTGCTCCTGAAATCGCTCCCCATCAAAGATCCGCAGCAAGTGCTCTTCCTGTCTTGGACAGCGAAAAGTTTTCCCGATGAGCTGATTGCTTTCCACGGCCGCGCCAAGGCCAGCGCCGACGGCTCCACCACCAGCACCGGCTTCGCATATCCGTTCTTCGAAGACCTCGGCCGCCGCACCCGCGCCATCTCCGGCCTCGCCGCATTCGTAAGCCTGAACCAGGTGCCGGTGATGATCGACGGCAAAGTAACCACTGCCCACGCCCAGGCAGTTTCCAGCGGATATTACGCCACGCTCGGAATTTCCCCAGTCATCGGCCGGCCCATCGACGAAAACGACGACCGCATCGCCGCCCCCGCCGTGGCCATGATCAGCTACCGCTTCTGGCAAAGCCACTTTGGCGGCGACGCCGCCGTGCTCGGAAAATACATCACGATTCGCAGCGTCCCCTGTGCCATCATCGGCGTCGAGCCGCGTTCGTTTCTCGGCCTCACCGCGGGCGATCCGCCCGACGTAACGATTCCGCTCCATCGCCTGCCCGCTCTCGGCAAGCCGTGGAACGATACGGAAACGCCCCTCTTCACCGCCCGGGATTACTGGTGGCTGCGCATCGCCGCGCGCCTGCAGCCCGGCGTCACCGAGGATCGCGCCCGCGCCGAACTAGGCGCGCTGTTCCGCCAAAGCCTTCCCCAGGCGGAAGGTCTGCCCGTGCTCGATCTCCGCCACGGAGCCGAAGGCGCCGACGACTTGCGCGAAAATTTCCAGCGTCCGCTCATCGTGCTGATGTGCGTCGTCGGCGTTGTGCTGATCATCGCCTGCGCCAATGTCGGCAACCTCCTGCTGGCCCGCGCTCACGCCCGCCAGAACGAAACGCTCATGCGCATGGTTCTCGGCGCCGACCGCGGCCGTCTGATTCGCCAGCACCTCACCGAAGCCGTCGTGCTCTCAAGCACCGGCGGCGCGCTCGGCCTGGCCCTGGCCTATTGGGCAAGCGGCGCGCTTGTGGCCGCGCTGCCCACCTTCGGCAACGCACTGGTGTTCGACCTGCAGCCCGATTTTCGAGTTCTCGCGTTCACCGCCGCCGCGTCGCTCACAACCGGCTTGCTCTACGGACTCGCCCCCGCCCTGCAATCGACCCGCGTCGACTTGCAGCCGGCGCTGCAATCCTCCAAACGATTCCGCCGCGGCGGCGTCACCCATATCCTGGTCGTCGCCCAACTCGCAGCGTCGGTCGTGGTGCTCGCCGGCGCCGGCCTCTACGTGCGCACGCTGCGCAATCTGCGCAACATCGATACCGGTATGAGCACCCACAATCTCCTCGCCTTTCGCGTCGAGCCCGATGCTTCGGCCGGCTATACCAGCGCGCGCGCATCCGCCCTCTATCGCCGCATTGAGGAGCGATTGCAATTGATCCCCGGCGTGCGCAGCGTCGCTCAGTCACAGCAGATTCCACTGTCCGGATCTTTCCACCGCGTGCCCGTCGAAGTGCCCGGCGTGCCGCCGCTGCCGCTTGAGCAGCTCATCGCCGGTTTGAATCTGGTTGGGCCGCGTTTTTTCGAGACTCTCGGCATCGCCCTTCGCCTGGGACGCGCGATTGACGAGCGCGATCGCGAAAACGGCCCCCGTGTGGCGGTGATCAACGAGGCGTTCGCGGCAATGCACTTTCCGAATCAATCTCCCATCGGGCGCCGCTTTCGCACCGTCATCGGGCCGCAGGCGCAGATGTTTGAATATGAAGTGATCGGCGTCGCCGTCAACACCAAGTTCGACCTATTGCGCCGCTCCTTCGGTCCAGGATTCTTCGCTGCCTCCAACCAACATCTATCCGAGATGGAGGGCATAAGCTTCGCCCTGCGCATCGCGAGCGACAAAGCCGCCATCGCCTCCGCCATCCGCCAAGCTGTGGCCGAGATCGATCCCACGATCGAAGTGCAAAGCCTGCTGACGCTCGACGAGCAGATCGACGAGCGCCTCAAGCAGGAGCGCCTCTTCGCCCAGCTCTCCAGCGTTTTCGGATGGCTCGCGCTGGTGCTCGCGTCCGTCGGACTCTACGGCGTGCGCTCGTACAGCGTCTCGCGCCGGACATCGGAAATCGGCATCCGCATCGCGCTGGGCGCCACCCGCGGTCAAATTATCGCGCTGGTAATGCGGGAAACAGCCGGGCTCACCGCCGCCGGCGTGGCGATCGGATTAGCCGCCGGCCTCGCCCTCAGCCAATTGATCCGCAGCATGCTGTTCGGACTCGCCCCGCACGACCCGGCGACATTTGCGGGCGCAGCACTAGTGCTCATCGCCGTCGCCGCAGTCGCCGGATATCTGCCCGCCCGGCGCGCGTCACGCGTAGATCCAATGAGCGCGCTCCGTCTCGATTAACGGAAGGCGGGTTTGAAACCACATGCGGTTCCCGATCAATCGCCGACTCGCACCGCACTCGCAAAACACTACAAAATTCTTCGGTGTAGGGGCGGGTTTCAAACCCGCCCTTCGCCCGTGGAAACCAATTCCAGCGCTGCGCCTCGAATGAATGAGGCCATACCGAAACTCGCAAGGCCATAACCAAAGCCGTCAGAGAATTAACTTGAATTTCCTCTCGTTCTGCACTAACCTCGTAACGCCCGGCGACATCTTGACTCTAATAAGGATGCGCGGGTTTCATTTCCACATACGGAGGGACAAATGGGAAAGAACAACATCGGGTGGCTCGCTCTTGCAGTTCTGCTGAGCGCGACCCCAGCTCTTGCGGACAGCGTGCCTCTAGACGTCTGGCAACAATTTGCTTTTGAAACGGCAGGGACTCCGGCGACAGGCTGTAATCCAAACGACCCGGCTGGGCCTTTCTGCATAGGCAGTTCCGGTACGCTGACGGATTTCGCCCCTGCTCCGCCCTGGACGTTTTCAACACCCTTCGGTGCTGTGTTGACGGTTACCGACGCTTTTGAGGCCGGCGACCAGTTTGAGGTCTTCGATTTCGGCGCCTCCATCGGGACGACCACGGCGCCCTCCGGGTCGACCGACTGCGGCGATGATCCAGCCGTGTGTTTGGCGACCGCCGACATCAGCAAGGGAATATTCTCACTGGCCGGAGGCAGCCATGCGATCACGATCTTTCCCGTGCTTGCGCCGACTGGCGGTGGTACTGCTTATTTCCTGGTGGAAGCAGCTCCGGTTCCGGAGCCAGGGTCCTGGGCGCTCTTGGCAAGCAGCCTTCTCGCACTCGCAGTCGCTCGCCGAAGGAGCCGGCCATGAACAAACGCGCCGCGATTGTGATCTCGACCGTCGCCGTTGCGCTGGCGGCGTTCCGACTTTCCCAGACCACACCCGCCAGCGCGGCCACGCTGCGCTTTTCCGGGCCGACCAGCTCCCAACCGCTCGCGCTCAGCGGTGACGACGCTTTTCTCGCCGCCGTCAATCCAGATAACAACACGGTCACCTTCTTTGATCTCCGATCCGATATCAATCGCAAGCTGGCGGAGGTTCCGGTCCAAGTCGAACCGAACGGCGTGGTGATGACGCCGGATGGCCTGAAGGCTTACGTAGCCAATACGGTCAGCGGAACCGTCTCGGTAATCCCCCTCAATATTCGCAATGGCAGAATTTCCCTGCCGAGTAAACACATCATCGTTGGCGCCGAGCCTTACGGATTGGCGCTCACTCCCAACGGCAAGAAGCTGTACGTTACCAATTCCCGTTCCGAATCCGTCTCCGTGATTGATACCGCCACCGACACCGTGACCAAGACTATTTTTGGAGTCGGGCCGGAGCCGCGCGGCCTGGCGATTACCAATGACGGTGATGCCGACGATAATGACGAAACCGTCTACGTGACCCAGTTCCTCTCGTTGCCGATTAGCGGAAAAGTGGATGGACGGGATGACGCTAAGGCGGGGCATGTGACCGTCATATCGACAGCTACCGACCTGGTCACAGGCTCGGTCACAATCAACCCGCTTGTGGATACCGGTTTCAACGCCACCGGCGACGCGCTCGCGCGCATTGCTCCCGGCGATCCCGCCAATCCCGCGAACTTCACATTCCCTACCGGCGCGTACCCCAATCAGCTAAACAATATTGCGATCAAGGGAGACTTCGCCTACGTTCCCAATGTCGGAGCTTCACCCAACGGCCCGGTACGCTTTGACGTGAACACTCAGAGCCTGCTCTCGGCCATCAATCGCGTCTCCAATAACGACGCCGGGACCGTCAACATGCACCTGGCGGTGAAAAATCAGACCAACACCGCCAAACTATTCAACACCGTGCCTTGGGCCATGGCTTTTAAGCACAATGCCAACGAAGGCTACGTGGTCATCGCCGCCAGCAACGTGGTCATCAAGGTAGCGGTGAATCCCGTGACTGGCGCTGCCACGGTGCAGAACGATCCGGCGGATTCCACCAAGGTGCTGCAACTGCCGGTTGGCAAGAATCCGCGAGGCATCGTGATCAATTCAACCGATACCCGCGCCTATGTGATGGACTACGTCTCGCGCGACATCACGGTGTTGAACCTGGCGAGTCCGGAGCGCGTCCACGCCACGGTAGCCTCGTCCAGGCTGCCCGCTGCCGGCACGCTCGATGACAAGATTCAGGTCGGCAAGGAGTTGTACAACACGTCGATAGGTGTCTTCGACCCCGCCACCGCCGGCGGCACTCCCATCGTGGGCCGCATGTCCGCCAAAGGCTGGGGCGCCTGCTCGGCATGCCATCCGTTCGGGTTGTCCGACAACGTGGTCTGGATTTTCCCCTCCGGGCCCAAGCGCACCATCCCCCAGCACACCGACTTCGACCGCACCGATGCCACCAGAACCACCATGCGCCCGCTCAATTTTTCGGCCGAGCGCGACGAGGAAGAAGACTTCGAGTTGAATATTCGAGCCGTCTCCGGCGGCCAGGGCCTGATCGTGCTGGCCGATGGCGTCACCCAGGAGACCAACGTCGCCAACCTCCGTCCACTGGCGAATGCCAGCCGGAACCAGTTGAAGGTGCGCGGAGTCAACGCGTGGGATGCCATCAAAGCCTACGTTCAGTTTGGGATTCGCGCTCCGATTTCACCCTTTTCGAAGACCGACCCCAGCGTCGTTGTCGGACGAGCCCTGTTCATTTCGGCGAATTGCCAGCAATGCCACGGATCAGCCATGTGGACCACGGCCAGGATCCGCTATACGCCGCCGCCCGACGCCTCTCTTGTCAACGCGGGAGGCGAATTATTCAACGAATTGCGGCAAGTCGGCACCTTCGACTCGACAGCATTTAACGAAGTTCGTCAGAATGGCGCGTCTCCGCTCGGCGCCAACGGATACGTTCCTCCGTCTCTGCTTTCGCTGTTCGCGTTTCCGCAGACGTTCTTACACAACGGATCGGCACTTTCGTTGGATGATGTGATGAACAATGTCACGCATCGCAGCGCCGGCACATCGGGAGTGGACACGCTGAGCAATCCCTTTGACCGAGCCGCGTTGGTCGCCTTCCTTAAGTCGATCGATGCGGCCAGCGTCCCAATACCCTGACGGCCAGGCAAATGCGGGCGGGTCTCAAATCCGCCCGCCAGCCCCCGCCGCCGGCGTCAGCCTGCTGCGAATCTGGTTCATCACGTCCGATGCCAGAAACGGCTTGCGCAGCACCGGAAAATCGTGCTCCTCGCACAGCGCTTCCTCCTCCGGCGGCAGCATCGACCCGGTCATCACGATCACCTGCATGCGCGGCGCGGTCTGCCGCAATTGCACGCCCAGCTCGACGCCGCTGCCGTCCGGCAGCATGTAGTCCAGCAGCGCCGCATTGGGCTTTTCGTTGACGATCGCCTTGCGGGCGGCTGCGGCCGACTCGGCGGTGAGCAGCTTCCAGCCGGCTTCCGCCATCAGGCGTTCCAGAAAATGCAGCAGGTCCTGGTTGTCGTCCACCAGCAGCACCGTGGGATGCGCCGGCAGTTCTTCTTCGGTCGCCGCCGTGGTTCGCAGCGACAGGCTTTCGCCGCCTTCTTCTACTTCCACGCGCACCCGGCAGCCTGGCTCCACTTGCCCGGTCGCCACCATCGTCGCCAGGGGCTGGGTCAAATTGCGATGGATGGTCCGATTCAGCTCGCGCGCGCCATATTCGGCGCTCGTGCCTTTATGCAGCAGCCATTGCCGCGTTTCAAAGGGCACTTCGATATTGAAGCAGCGCAAGCCCAGCCGCGTGTTGACGTGATTCTGCAAATCGGAAATCTGATGGTCCAAAATCGCCGAGAGCGATTCCGGCGTCAGCGGCTGATAAGTAATCACGCAATCGATGCGATTGACGAACTCCGGTGAGAATTTCTTGCGCACAGCTACCAGCGCGATGCTCTGCAGCTTGTGGCTCAGGTCCGGCCGCTCGGCCGTCAGTCCGCCCTGAAATCCAAAATCCGGGCTGATTTCCTTCCACATCTCGCGCGCGCCCAAGTTGCTGGTCAGAAACACCAGGCTCTTTTCAAAGTTCACCGTCGAGTTGTCGCCCAGGCGCAGCACGCCCTTATCCAGCACGCCCAGCAGCAGGCGCGTCAACGACGGCGCCGCTTTCTCGATTTCGTCGAACAGCACCAGCGACAATCCGCAGCGCTCGCTGGTCACCGCGTTCAGCTTCTGCTGCGTCAGCATCGGCTGAGTTTCGCGATGTCCCAGATAGCCCGGCGGCGCGCCAATCAGTTTCGCCACTTCGTGCTCCATCTGGAATTCGCCGCAGTCTACTTTGAGAACACTCTTCTCGCTGCCATGCAGAATTTCCGCCAGCGCTTCGACGGTCTTGGTCTTGCCGGTGCCGGTCGGTCCTAGCAGCAAAAAAATGCCCACCGGCCGTCCTTCCGGCGCCAGGCCGGCCTGGTACATCTGAATGTACGGGACGATGACTTTCGTGGCGGCCGGCTGGCCCACCACTTTCTGCGCCAGGATCGCGGTCAGGTTTTCGGCTGCGTCGGGCGTCGGTTTCTTCGTCTTGGCCCCTGAGGGCGCCGGTTTAGGTCGATCCACCATAACTCTACTCTTCGTCCCATTATATCGGCCCGTTCGCATACTACTGCCGCGGCGAGCGCCATTCACAACATTTTCTCGCACTCGATTTCAGCCGTCTGAGTCTAAGAATGAACGCCTTGCGCCAGCGCAGTCAGCTCTTTCCACTGCGCTGTGATCGTCGATGAGGGGTAAAACGAAAGAAAAATTTGCCGAATGTTTACCGGTGGCGAAATGTGATGCGGCCTTTGGTTAAATCGTAGGGCGAAAGCTCCAGCGTGACGCGGTCTCCCGCCAGCACGCGAATGCGGTTCCGGCGGAGCCGGCCCGCCAGATGCGCCAGCACGACCCGGTCATGTTCGAGCTGCACGCTGAACAACCCACTGGGAAATTTCTCCAGAATCACTCCCGTTACTTCAATATTGTCTTCCTTGCTCATTCATCTCCTTTCTGGATGGGGCCGGACGGCATCGACCGGCCGGCCCTTGTTTCTTAGGCGGCCATGCTCACGTTCGCCGCTTGCAGCCCCTTGGGTCCCTTGGTAACTTCGAATTCCACTTTCGCGCCTTCCTCCAGGCTGCGATATCCTTCCGATTGGATCGCGGAGAAATGCACGAATACGTCCTCCCCGTTCTCGCGCTGTATAAAGCCGTAGCCTTTGGCTGCGTTAAACCACTTCACTGTCCCTTTTTCTCTCATGGTGCGTCCTTCGTTATTTATGATCCGACCGGCTCCCGCTCCGTTGCCCGGTGAATACAAAAAGAGGGGGACGCGCGGGCATCACACACGCGTCTCCCCCTTGGTGCGCCGGACGGACGGTAGCGGAAGTCAAAATCGAATTCATTATAACTGCCGCTTGCCACTCAAGGCAAAACGGGCTGCGCCCGCTATACTGAGAGCCTGTGAATTTTGCGTTCTTCCGGTTGCGGCTCCATTTCCGCGCCGCGGAACCGGTTCGCTTCCCTCCCGGAAAGGCCGGCAACATCCTGCGCGGCGCGTTCGGCACAGCGCTGCGCGGCGTGGCCTGCGTCCCGGAATGCACCGCGGCCGCCACCTGTCCGCTGCGCGCCACCTGCGCTTACAGCCGTCTGTTTGAGCCGCGCGCGGCCCGCGCCGGACCTAGCGGTCTCGTCGATTGGCCGCGGCCCTTCGTTTTCCGCGCCGCGCATCTTGATGGCCGGCGATTCGAAGCCGGCCAGCCGTTCCATTTCGATGCCCATCTTTTCGATCTGGCCGATCCCGGCGTCACCGCAATTACCGCCAGCTTTGCGTGCCTGGCCCAGGAAGGCATTGGCCCCGGACGCGGCCGCTCGGAATTAGTCGCCGCGGAAATGATCGACCTCGACTGCGCAGCCGCAGCGCAACCCATCACGCTATCGCTCGATCGCGGCGCGGAAAATGTTTCCCGCATCCTAGTGCGTTTCGTCACGCCGACCGAGCTCAAAAGCGCGGGTTCACCGCAATCGCACCCAACTTTTGCGACTCTGTTCGCACGGGTTCGCGACCGCATCAGCACCCTGCGCGCGCTCTACGGGCCCGGGCCGCTCGCGATCGACTTCCACGCCATGGGCGAGCGCGCCAAGCGTGTCAAAATGCCCCGCTGTGAGCTGCAATGGCAACACGTGGAGCGGCGCTCCAGCCGCAGCGGGCAATCTCATCCGCTCGGCGGCTTCGTGGGTGAAGTGGAATACGAAGGCGATCTCGCCGAGTTTCTTCCCTATTTGCGCGCCGCCCAGTGGACCGGCGCGGGCCGGCAGACAGTTTGGGGGAAAGGCGAAATCGCGACTCGCGTCGTGGCTACTTCTTAGCGCCGGCCGTAACGATCGTCGTCTGGTTGGCGGTCAGCGTGACTTTCTCTTCGTGCTTGGTGTCGCCGTTAGGAGCCGCAATCCGCACGGTGTAGCTGCCCGGCGGCAGCAGCAGGAACTGGTACGGGTTGTCGAACTCATCCACGTGTCCCATGAATTTCCCGTTCACCCACACGCCATCGAATTTGCTGTCGCTCTTGGCCTTCAGTTGCGCGAAAGGCGGCTGCGCCAGCGGCAGCGCGGCCAGCGTCCGGTCGACTCTCAACGTCTTGCCGGCTTCGATCTGGATGGTGGTCGCGTAATCCTCGTTGCGAGGATCGGTGAGCAGCAGTTTGTGCTCGCCGGGGGTGAGCTCGTATTTGCGCGCAAAACCGAAATTGGCGGCCGGTCCCAAATACTTGCCATCAACGAATACGCCAGCCCGGCCCGGGCTGACATGGGGCTCCAGCGTGCCCGTATCTTTTTTGGCTTTGGCGGCGAGCGGTAAACTTGCGCAGAATAAAACCAGTCCGAGGGCGGCGCCCACCCGTGCCAGACCGCGTTGAGCTTGCAACATTGTTTTTCTCCTTGGTGAACTTTCGATTTTAACAGATGTTAAGCCGATTGTTCACTAGATCTTATGCCTTAACCGGCTTGGCCGTTACCTTCATGTTCTTCTCGTCCCAATAGAGCACGCGCCCTTCACGGTAGGAATCGACCGCCATCGTGATCGTCACCTGCACGCGCAGCGCGGTTTCGACATCCAGCATCGGTTTCTGGCGGCTGCGCACGCAGTCCAGAAAATTCTGCATGTGAATCCAGTTGGGCTTGGCTTCCACCGGAATCTGGAATTCCCCCGATCCCCACTTTTCCTTGTACGCTTCGCTGATCACGCGCTTCTCGGGAATCACGGTGATGTGATCGGTACGCCCTTCGAATTCGCCATGATCCACCATGATGATGCTGCCTTCGTGGCCGCGGATCAGTCCGGGAATGTGCTTGGAATTGGCCATCGACGAACTGAGCACCAGCGAGTGGCCCTTGGGATAATCGGCCAGCAGATTGAACGTGTCCGGCACTTCGCGATCTTTATACACGTAGATGCCGCCCGACGCCATGACGCGATGGGGAAATTGCGGCTCAGGCCAGCAGATGTTCAACGGCGCCACCACGTGGAAAAACAAATCAGTGGCGATGCCGCCCGAGTAATCCCAATACTTGCGGAAGCGGAAGTAGCGATCGGCGTCCCAGGCGCGCTTGGGCGCAGGGCCCAGCCACATTTTCCAATCGATGTAATTTTCGCCCTTGCCAGTGGGCCCAGCGCCCGGATCGATGTCCCAATTCCATTCGCCTTCGACGCTGTTGCGATGATACGACCCCTGGCTTTCCAGCATCTCGCCAATCATGCCATCGGCGATGGCTTTCTTGGCTTTGTGCCATTGATCGGCGGAAGTGGTTTGCGAGCCCACCTGCAAAACGCGGCGCGTCTCCTTCACGGTTGCGGCTAGCTGCTTGGCTTCCTCGATGGTGTGGCACATCGGTTTTTCCAGGTAGACATCTTTGCCGCGGTCCATGGCTTCAAGCGCGATCTTGGCGTGCCAGTGATCCGGCGTCGCCACCACCACTGCGTCGATGTCCTGGCGATTGAGCACTTCGCGGTAATCCAGATAACCGTCGCAGCCATGCTTGTCGGCAGCGGCCTTCTTGCGCTTTTCATAGACGTCGCAGACCGCGGCGATTTTGCAGCCGTTGGTGCGTTCGCCGATGCCGGCAAAGACCCGCGCCAGATACTCACCCCTGCCGCCCACGCCGATGACCCCGACGTTGATGCGATCGTTGGCGCCGACCACGCGCCCGGCACTGGCCTTCGCCGGCCGCGCCCCGAGCGCCCGGCCCGCCACGCCCAGTGTGGCTCCGAGGCTAGCGGCCGTCTTCATGAAATCTCGTCGGTTTACGGAATGGGTGTGCTGGCTCATGTGGCGCCCTTTCTTCCGCCCATTTTACTCTGCCCGGGCTGTTAATAGGGAACTTTTGGGACGCTGCGCCATCCAAGCCGGGTTAGGCCAGCCGCCGCCCACGTCTCTTGCCTAGGATGGCCAATCGAGAGCTGCTTCCAACACCGCATCGCGGCCGGAGAAGTACTCTCGCGACGTTACGCGAACCGCCACATGAGGCTCGTGCGCCGTGCGAACGTCGTCCGGATCTCCAAACTGGTGCCACCGGGTCGACAGTTGTATCGCGATGCGCGTGCGCGGCAGCACGAGCGTTCTGGAATCGCCGAAGTGATTCGGTCCGGAACCCGTGGGCGCGCCCACTAGAATGGTACGCGTCTGTCTCTCCATAGTGGAGACGAAGTTCGTCGCTGCGGAGAATGTTCCCCCATCGATCAGGACCAACAATCGGCCGGGCGCGTTGAATTCGCTGCCGGCAAGAGCGGCGACGAATCCGCGAAACAGCGTATTGTCACCGCCGCCGTTGTCGCGGACATCAATCACGATGCGGTCCGCCTGCATCGCTTTCGCTGTCTTGAGCAGACGCGCGCCGAACATCGTGAGCGTTTCGCCGCGCCGGTCACGGACGCCGCGAAACGCCACATAAACCGCCTTCCGGTTGGTCACCGGCGTCAGCCACCAGGGGTCGCGCTTGCGCTCGGCGGACGGGGGAGAGCCGGCGGGCGGCGCCGGAGGGAACAACCAGGCGCGCGGTTCCAGATACCACCAGAGGTAACGAAGGCGTGATGTCGCTTGCAGGCGGACAGCTCTACGCGCGCCGGAGGTGCTCGCAAACTCGAGATCCAGCCCATCGACTGCGGTGCTTACCCCAATCGCCTTCCACAACCGGGGACTCAGCATATACGCCGGCGCGCGCACCCGCGCGGCACTTTCGTTGTCGGCCGCGACGTAGGGGCGAATCTTGTGGTAGGCGTCCTCCACGGCGAGGCCCGCGATCCGGACTACCTGAAGGCCGACCAAATCGGATTGCGCTGCGGCGGCGCGAGTGACGAACCAACCGTCGTCAAAGTGCCGGAATTGCAGCGGCACCGGCGAAAAGTTGGCGGCGGGAAAAAACGGAAAATCGACCGTGTGGCCGTCGTTCAGGCAAGCAATCGCGTGAATCAGCCGCGCGAGTCGCTGGTCGTCGGCCAGAACCGGCAGATCGCGGCTCAACGCGGTCAGTTCGGGCGTGGCACAGCGATGCGCTCGCTCACGAAGTCCGGGCGGGGTTCGCTCCAGCGCCTTCTGCAAGGCTCCAAGATCGGCTCGCCATCCCTCCACACTGACCGGGCGGAACACCACCAGGTGGTAGTTGGTCCACAGGATCCCCGTCAAGGCCGCCAGCATCAACAGCAGCATGAGCAGCGTTGTGCCGAGTCTGCGCCTCCATCGCCCCGGCGAGCGGCGCAGCCGATGGACCGGCAGCATCATCAGCATGCAGGCGCCACAGGTTATGGCGGCCAGGCCGGCGTTGAACCGCCAGCCGAACGGATCGGGCGCTCCGATCAGCATCAGCAAACCGGCAACTGGGATAGTGAGGAAAACCAGGACACGCATGAACAAAATGACGGACCATCTCGTAGAATCGACTTAACGGCACATTGATGGTTCGTTAATGGCCATTGAACCGGTTGAGCGGGGAGGCGGATATGTCCGGAACGCATGGCGACTTCCGGTTGGGGCCGGTACTGGTGGAACCAGACCGGCTGCGCGTGAGCATGAACGAGAGGGTGGTGCACGTCCAGCCGCGCGTGATGGACGTGCTCGTCTCCCTCGCCCTGGGTGGCACGTCGGTCACGTCGCGGCAGGCGCTCGAAGCGCAGGTCTGGACCGACGCGCATGTTGGTTATCACGCGCTGGCGCGCGCAGTCTCCGAGGCGCGGAAGGCACTGGAGGACGTGTCGCCAGGCTGCGGCTTGCTAGAAACAATTCCCCGGCGCGGCTACCGCCTCACGATCGCCCCGGCTCCCGCGGCCGCCGATGCGGTTGGCGAGGAGCGGCAAACCTTACACCCGAGCCTTCAGCGACGTGTCCTGGCGGCTGTCGTGGGGCTCGTGATGCTGGGGCTGGTGATGCATTCCGCGGGTCTCCACGGTTCTGCGCCTCATCTGATCGGCGCCGCGATGATGTTGGGCGCGGCGATGTGGCTCCCGCCCATACTCCGGGCCTCCGGTGCTTTTCTACGCGGAGGAACGGCCAGGGCTGACTAAGAAACTGACGCTCCATCGCGCGTTCCTCTTATCGAATATAGGTTGGACCACTCCCGTCAGACGGGCCACGCGGAACTGCGTTTGCCCGGAGCGGGTCAATGAATAGAACCTGGCTTCGCGCCCGCTTCCTGCCAAAAGGCAATGAAATTGCTCTAACCTTGGATAGAGGTGAAATCAACCCATGCGTAGAACGTTAGGGGCAGTGGTGATTTTGGGTAGCGCGCTACTCGCAAGTGGATGTGCCACAAAGAAGTATGTCCAGCAGACGGCCGACCCGATCCAGGCCAAGCTCGACAAAGTAGGCGACCAGGCCAACAAACAAGGGACATCGCTCGAGGAAGCTCGTAAAGATATCGAAAGGCACGAAGTCAGCATCAATAACGTCAAAGAGAAGGCCGATGGGGCCGACGCCCGTGCCGGCGATGCATTGAAGAAAGCGGGCGAAGCCGGACAGGCTGCTGTTGAAGCCCGTACCGTTGCCGATAAGACCGGACGCGACTTAAGCACGTTGCGCGCGGCTTTTGGCGATACTATCAAGAATCTGGACGACTATAAGCTGCAGGCTGAGACCTCGGTGACGTTCGACTTCGCCAAGGACAAGCTCACGCCCGACGCTCAGGCGAAGCTTGACCAGTTCGCCAAGGATCATGCCGGCGCCAAGCGGTATTTCATTGCTGTTGAAGGCTTTACGGATTCAATTGGCAATACCGAATACAACGAGGCGTTGAGCCGCCGGCGGGCTGACAAGGTCGTCGCCTACCTGGTGACCAAGCACGATATCCCGGTTTATCGCATTCAAATGATCGGCTTGGGCAAGGAAAAGCCGGTCGATGACGGCAAAACCCGCGATGCGCGCGCCAAAAACCGCCGGGTCGAGGTAAAAATGTATACCGCCGAGACCACCCCGGCCCTATCCCAGTTGCAAGATTGAAATATATACCGGGAAAAATTTACCGGTTCTCCCTTCCTCCGAGGGGTCAGCTCCGCTGGCCCCACTTTTTTCCGGCTCTCACTCCCCCAAAAAACTTATTCGTAGCGCAGCGCCACCATTGGATCGACGCGTAGTGCGCGGCGGGCAGGGATATAAAAGGCCACGAGCGCAATAATTCCGATCACCAAGGCAACGGCCGCAAAAGTCAGCGGGTCGGCGGTGCTTCGATCGGGGTGCCGGGGCAAAAATCCTGTTCCACGAAATAATGCGCAACGCCGGCGGCCTTAGCGGCTTGCAAAATCGCCCGAAAGTCGAGTGAGCCAGAACCGACTTCCTTGAACGCGTCGTGCCCCACATCCTCGGAAAATCGCACAGGCGCTCCCGCAGCTTTGTCTTTCAAGTGCACCAGCGCCACCCGCCCCGGATACTGCTTCAACAATGCCACCGGATCCTGGCCGGCCGTGCTCACCCAGAAGACATCCAGTTCCAGCTTCACTTTGGGGTCCATGCGTTCCATCAGGATGTCGAACGGGCGCTGGCCTTCCACCGGCTGAAACTCAAACGCGTGATTGTGATAAGCCAGCGTGATGCCGGATTTCTGGCAAAGCGGCGCGGCCTGGTTCAATTGATCCGCCAGGCGCCGGTAGCGATCGGGGCTGCCGCGCTCGGCCGCCCGCAGGTAGGGCAGCACCATGTAACGAATTCCGGCGGCTTTCGCCTGCTCGACGGCGGCGCTCCAAGTGGAAGTGGGCGCCTGTTGGCGCGCGCTCCAGTCGCCTGTGATCAGCGGCGTGTCGAAGTGGCAGCTCACTACATCGAGTTTATTTTTTTGCAGGATCGGCAACAGCGACGCGAAATCGCTATTCAGCGTCGCCTCCACTTGCTGGTAGCCGAGCGCGGCGATGGCCTGGATTGTTGCTTCCGGAGCCGTTTTGAGCGCGTCGCGAACGGTGTAGAGTTGGACGCCAATCGGTCCGCGAAATGCCGGACCTGCCGCGAAGGTTCGCGTCGCGCCCAGCAGGGCCACGGCGCCCAGGCATTCTCGTCGAGTGAGCACTTACGCTGCCTTCTTCGCTGCTTTCTTTACCGGCGCCGGTTCTTTCAGCAATTTGTCCAGCACGGCGCGCACGTTCTTATCCTCGTCGGTGAAGAACGGCTCTTCCCCGGAATGCTGTTCGCGGATGACCTGCTTGCGGTCGATGAAAACAAATATCGGCACGTAGCTGCGCTTGGTCGGCGGATTCCGCAAATAGTCGGACACGTCCAGACGCGAGCAATAGCCCACGGGAAAATTCGGCTTGAATTGCTCAATGAATCCCGCCACCAGTTGCTGCGCGCCATCGTTGAACGCCGCTCCCAGAATCTGCAATCCCCGCGGTCCGTACTCTTTTTGAATGCCGCTCAAGACCTGAGCGGAATGTTGGCAATGGGGTCAAGTAGTGGCCATGAAAGCCAGCAGCACCACTTTGCCGCTGTACTGGCTGGGCTTGATTTCGCCTCCGCCGCTCAGATGGATGGTAAATTCCGGCGCGGGCCGCGGAATTTCCTGCGCGCAAGCGCCTGCCGCCAGGATCACCGCGGCCGCCACCGCCCTTAGCGTTCGCATCTAGGAGGCCTTCTTGACCGCGGTTGCCTTCTTGGGAGCGGCCTTGCCCGCAACCGGTTCCTTCAGCAAATTATCCAGCACCGCGCGGACGCTCTTGTCTTCATCCTTGAAGAATTCCTCTTCGCCGGAATGCTGTTCGCGGATGACGCGCTTGCGGTCGATAAACACGAACTCCGGAACGTAGCCGCGCTTCCACGGCGGATGCTGCTGAAATTCGGCCACGCTCTCGCGCGGCGAAGAACCCACCGGAAAATTCGGCCGGAACTGGTTGATGAAGTCGGGTACCAGCTGGGGCGCGCCGTCGTTAAATGTCGTCCCCAGAATTTGCACGCCTTTGGCGGCGTAGTCCTTCTGAATCGCGCTCAAAATAGGAATGGCGTGCTGGCAATGCGGACATGTGGTGAGCATGAAAGCCAGCAGCACGATCTTGCCGTTGAACTGGCTCAATAACACCTGGTTGCCGTTGGGCAAATGAATCACAAATTCGGGCGCCGGGCGCGGCACCTCCTGCGCGAAAGCCTGCGTCAGCAGGATTCCACTCATGGCAATCAACGTGGCCATCCGTCTCATTCCCTCAGTGTACCGCAGCGATTTGCATCATCGCCCGCCATGCTATTCTGAGGCTTAGTTTCCAGCCTGCAGGCCCATTTCCATGCGTGAGCTACACTACACGACTCCCGGCGGTATCGGTGTCAGCCGCACCCAGTCGCGCGCCAGTTTTCGCAAAGGCCTGCATCATTTGCTGCGCGATCTCGACACCTATCGCGGATTCTATTTATCGTCGGGATACGAATATCCGGGACGTTATTCGCGCTGGGAATTTGCGTCCACGCGGCCGCCGCTCGAGATTGTTTCCTTCGATCGCCGCGTTGAGTTCCGTCCGCTGAACACGCGCGGCGAAATCATCAATCGAATTCTCCAGCCGCTGCTGGAAGCGCATCCGCACTGGGAATCGTTTGGCATGGAAAGCGGCGGCGTGCTGGGCGGAACGCTCAAGCCGCTGCCTAAATTGTTTCCCGAAGAAGAGCGCAGCAAGCAGCCGTCGGTTTTTTCCATTCTGCGCGCGCTGATCGAGGAATTCCGCACGGAGAAAGATTCCCGCCTGGGCCTGGTGGGCGCGTTCGGCTACGATCTGCTATTCCAGTTCGAGCCGGTCGAGAGAAAGCTGCCGCGCTCCGGCCATAAGGATCTGCACCTGTTTCTTTGCGACGACATCTGGTTCGTGGATCGCAAGCGCGAGCAGATTGAGCGCTACCAATACGATTTCGAGCGCGGCGGTTTGTCGACGATGGCGCTCGATCGCGGAGCGCAGCCCATCGCCGCGCCGCCGCGCATCGCGCCCGGCCCCATCGAGAGCGACCACACGCCGGCCGAGTACATGGCCAACGTGGAAACCGTCCGCCAGGGCATGCGCCGCGGCGACTATTACGAAGTCGTGCTGCGGCAGACGTTTCACACGCCCTACGCCGGGAAAGCCTCGACGCTTTTCACGCGCATGCAGGACGCGAGCCCCAGCCCCTACGAATTTCTGCTGCAATTCGGCGACGAGCAGCTGGTGGGCGCATCGCCTGAAATGTTTGTGCGCATTGAAGGCCGCCGCGTCGAGACTTGCCCGATTTCCGGCACCGCGCGCCGCACCGGCGATCCGATCAAAGACGCGGAAAATATTCGCGAGCTGCTCAACTCCGCCAAGGAAGAATCCGAGCTGACCATGTGCACCGACGTCGACCGCAACGATAAGTCGCGTGTGTGCGAGCCGGGCACAGTCAAAGTGATTGGACGCCGCTTGATCGAAGCCTATGCCGGGCTGTTCCACACCGTCGATCACGTGGAAGGCGTGCTTAAGGACGGCTTCGATTCGCTCGATGCT
>JACPNO010000002.1 GCA_016185465.1 Candidatus Solibacter usitatus | reverse complement strand
CGAAAGTAAGGCTCCAAAGGCCATGAAACCGATAAACCAGTAGAGCCATTTGCCGAGGCCGAAGCCCTGATCGTACCTGAACATCATCTGCAGGTAGAGTGCGTTTCAGGTAGAAGTATTCTCCTGCCACTCTACGGCCATAGGTCCGCCAAAGCTCCTCTGTTATCATTGAAAAATCCCCTTCAATGATTGTGGAGACGCAGCTAGCCCGCTTCGATTCAATCGCTCTGGAGAGCGGAGCGTGCCTTGCGCCGGTTGAAGTTGCCTATCAAACCTACGGCTCGCTGAACGCCGCCAAATCGAACGCCATTCTCATCCTGCATGCCTTCTCCGGCGATGCGCACGCCGCCGGCATTGCCCACGAAACCGGCAAGCCGGGATGGTGGGACAACATGATCGGGCCGGGCAAGGCATTCGACACCGACAAATACTTCATGATTTGCTCCAACGTGCTGGGCGGCTGCCAGGGCTCGACCGGTCCGGCGTCGATCAACCCCGAGACCGGCTGCCCGTATGCGATGGCGTTTCCGGTAATCACGATCGGCGACATGGTGCGGCTGCAGAAAATGCTGGTCGATTCGCTGGGCATTACACGGCTGTTGGCCGTGGCGGGCGGCTCGATGGGCGGCATGCAGGCGCTGGAATGGGCGGTGACGTATCCGGACCATGTGGTGGCGGCGATTCCGATCGCCACCACCGCGCGCCACAGCCCGCAGCAGATCGCGTTCAACGAAGTGGGCCGCCAGGCCATCATGGCCGATCCCGATTGGAGCGAGGGCAACTATTACAGCGGCAAGCCTCCGGCGCGTGGTCTCGCCGTAGCTCGCATGGTGGGTCACATCACCTACATGAGCGACGAATCCATGCGTGAGAAGTTCGGCCGCCGTCTGCGTGAAAAAGAAAAATTCGGATTCGATTTTTCGGTGGATTTCGAAGTGGAAAGCTACCTGCGCTATCGCGGGAGCCAGTTCGTCAACCGCTTCGACGCCAACTCCTACCTCTACATCTCGAAAGCCGAAGATTATTTCGACCTCACGCAAGGCAGCGGCTCGCTCGCCGACACTTTTGCCGGCGTCAAGACACGCTTTCTGGTGATCAGCTTCAGCTCCGACTGGCTGTATCCGCCGTATCAATCGCAAGACATCGTGCGCGTGCTGCGCAGGCGGAATCAGGACGTGGCGTACTGTGAACTGCCCTCCAACTACGGCCACGATGCATTTCTGGTGGATGTCGCCGAGCAGACCGATGTCGTGCGCGGTTTCCTGGCCAGCACGGCGCGGGAGCGAGTGTAATGGACGCGGCGCCAGAGACAGCGCACCGGCCTTTCGTTGGGGAATTGCTCGGCCGCAGCGATTTCGCCATCATCGGCGAGATCGTCGAACCCAAAAGCAAGGTGCTCGACCTGGGCTGCGGGGAAGGCGAACTGCTGGCGTGGCTCGCCGAGAACAAGGGTGTCGAAGGGCGCGGCGTCGAACTCTCCCCTGCAAAAGCGCAGCGGGCAATAGCGCGCGGCGTCTCCGTCTATCAGGGCGACATCGACGAGTGTCTGGCCGATTATCCGGACCATGCATTCGATTACGTGCTGCTCAGCCAAACTTTGCAGGAAACGCGGCAGCCGCTTGAAGTGCTGCGCGGCATGCTGCGGGTTGGCCGCCACGCGGTCGTGGCTTTTCCAAACTTCGGGCACTGGTCGGTACGGCTCTCGATGCTGGCCAGCGGGCAAGCCCCCAAGACGCGCCTGTTTCCTTACGATTGGTACGATTCGCCCAACATTCACTTCCTCACGATCGAGGATTTCGACGCGCTGGTCCGCAAGGAAGGCTGGACGGTAGAGCGCTGTTTCTATCTTTCCGGGCGGCGCCGGGTCACCCTATTTCCGAACCTGACGGCGGAAGTGGCGGTGTACCTGGTGAGTGGGAATCGCGCATCCCCAACAATACAGGAAAGTTGACACGATTACCCGGGCGCGGTACACTGACCTACCGTTTTGGCGCGGCGGTTCCCGTTTGTAACTTTCCCTGCAGTTGAAGCGTCTTATTTCTGCGGTAAACTCGCACCGCGAAAAACAGGCCAAGGCGTCATGGCTAGATCGATATCCAAGGATATGAATAAGGCTGGGGCCAAAACCAAGCTGGACCACTACCGCAAGGCTCTGAAGCGGAAGGCCGAAGATCTGCGGCGCAGCATGAGCGCGCAAAACGCCGCCCAGATTGTGGCTCGCCTGGACGTGCCCTCCGACGAGGGCGACCTCAGCCAGCAAAGCCACGAAGAGTGGATTTTCCTCAACCGCAATACCTTGGATCTAAAGCTCCTGCGCGAGGTGGAAGACGCCCTGCGGCGCATCCACGGCTCGAGCTACGGAGTCTGCGCGGAGTGTTCCGAGCCGATCTCCGCCAAGCGCCTGGACGCGGTGCCCTGGGCCAAATTCTGCGTGCGCTGCCAGGAAGCCATTGGCGCCGGAACCGTTCCTTCCGACGACGAGTAGCCGGCGCTGGGCCATACTCCATTCCCCTTTTCCACTCCTGCCGCGAAAGTTTAGGTGTACAATTGTTACCGAAAATGTAGTTTTGGCGGGCGGCTAATCCCCGATGTTATGGGAGATTTCTTTTTATGGACAAACCAGCGCAAAACATCCAAGACAGCTTTTTGAACAATGCGCGCAAAGACAAGGTTGTCATCACCATCTATTTGCTGAGCGGCGTGAAGCTTTCAGGCCGCATCAAGAGCTTTGACAAGTACTCGCTGATTCTCGAAACCAACAATCAGGAACAATTGATTTTCAAGCACGCTGTTTCGACGGTGGTAGTCACTCGCGCCGGCCACGCTGCCGCTGGAGTAGGATCAACCGGGCATGGCGTTACGGCTGCCGGTCAGCCCGGAGCCGGGCCGGGGCAGACGGAAACGGCCGGGAGCTAGAGCCGCGTTTTGGCCGTTGTCCCCGAGCGCGCAATTCTTGTTGGCATCGAGTGGAAGGGCCGCGCGCCTGGCGCGAAAGGCTCGAAAAACCAGCTCGGGGCGTTCTCCCCGAGCGATCCTGAAGAATCTCTCGATGAATTAGCCGAGCTGGCCGCAAGCGCGGGCGCGGTGGTGCTGGACCGCATGAGCCAGGCGCGCCAGGCCCCGGAAGCGGCGACACTGCTGGGCCAAGGCAAGGTCCGTGAACTGGCGGCGCTGGCAAGTTCCCTTCGCGCCGATCTGGTGGTGTTCGACCACGATCTGACGCCCACACAGCAGCGCAACCTCGAAGACGCCTTAGAGGTTCGCGTGCTGGATCGCACCCAGTTGATCCTCGACATTTTCGCGCGCCGCGCCCGCACTCGGGAAGGCCGCCTGCAAGTGGAGCTGGCCCAGTTAATGTACCTGCAGCCGCGTCTGACTGGCCACGGCAAGGAGATGTCGCGTCTGGGCGGGGGAATCGGCACGCGCGGTCCGGGCGAAACCAAACTGGAAACCGACCGCCGCAGAATTGGGCGCAAGATCAAGATGCTGCGTGACGAGCTGGAAGGCGTGCGCAGCGGCCGCGCCCTGCACCGGCGGCAGCGCGATTCGGTTCCGCTCGGAACGCTGGCGCTGGTCGGCTACACCAACGCCGGCAAGTCCACCCTGTTCAACCGCCTGACCCACGCCGGTGTGATGGCGGATGCCCGCATGTTCGCCACTCTTGATCCTACCGTGCGCGCGCTCACCCTGCCTTCCCGGCGGCGCGTCTTGATAAGCGACACGGTGGGCTTCATTCGCAGCCTGCCGACTACTTTGGTGAAAGCTTTTCGCGCGACGCTGGAAGAAGTGACCGAAGCTGCATTGATCCTGCATGTGATCGACATCAGCTCGCCGCAAGCGTCGCGGCAAACGGCGCATGTGCAGAGTGTGCTGGGGGAGATTGGCGCGGCCGCGATTCCACAGCTGCTGGTGTTGAACAAGGTGGACAAGCTCTCGACCGGTGGTGTCGATGCCGATGCCATTGGCCGGCGCCTGGTAGGCGAAGCCGGCATCAAAATCGACGCGCAGGCAGTCGCTGTCTCCGGACTGACCGGCCAGGGCCTCGAAGCGCTGACCGAGGCGATCGACCGTGTGCTGCCGTTCGACACGCTAGTACGCGCCCGCTTCCAGTTTCCGGTCAACGAGGGCGCGAACATTTCGTTGCTGCACCAGCTCGGGCGGGTGCTGGATGCCCGCTATGGAGAAACGCACTGCGAAATCGACGCCGAAGTTCCCGAATCGCTGTGCCACACGCTGGCCGCGTTTCTGGTGGCGCGGGAGCCTGTGGAAAACTTTGTGGGAAACGGCCCGAGCTCGTAACCGATGGCAAGCGGGACACTTATCCGGATACTGAACCAAAATGCAGCAAACATAATTAAGGCTTTTTGATTCAGAGGCATAGGTTGGGTTTCGGCGTTTTAGCGATCCCAGCGCCGTGCCAGTGCGCGGAAGCTGCGAAAAAGCCGATTTCCACAGTTGTTCTGACCTAGCTGGGCGAATTATAGTTGGGGTGGTAGATGAATCTTCCCAATATCCTGACCATCGCGCGCATCTTCTTTGCTCCGTTGCTGGTAGCGGCGCTGGTGCAGGAGAGCATTGTGCTGCGCTTCCAGGGCCTGGTGATCACCAACGAGTGGCTGGCGCTCGGTATTTTCCTTTCGGCGGCGGCGACCGACATGTTGGATGGTTATCTGGCGCGGCGCTGGGGGCAAGTCACTACCATCGGCACGCTGCTCGATCCGATTGCCGACAAGCTGCTGATCTCGGCGGCGCTGATCGCGCTGGTGCAAGTGCGCGCGGTTCCGGCCTGGATGGTGATCCTGATTGTGGGGCGCGAGTTTGCGATCTCCGGCCTGCGCAGCATTGCCGCCGCCGAAGGCTACACCATTCGCGCCAGCGATCTGGGAAAAACTAAAATGGTCGCCCAAGTGGGCGCGATTTCGGTAGCGCTGCTGAGCACACGCCATCCGGTGCTGCAATCCGGCGCGTACTGGATGATGTGGCTGGTGGTGATGTTCGCGATACTGTCCGCGGTCGGCTACTTCCGCAAGTTCTGGCGCAAAGTGGACGTGCGCATCAAGAAGCGGCGCCGCCAGGAGTTGCTGCGCATGGAGCGGCGGCGCAAACTGGCGGCTCTGCGCGAGACGCGCGCCGCGGCGCGGCCGGATGCGAGTGCTTCCGGCGACGCAGCTAGAGTGCGCGGCGCGATGTGAGCGCCGGCCAATCCCCGCTCATCTCCGTCATCGTGGTGAACTGGAACCGGTGCGCCCTGCTGCGCGCGTGCCTGCAATCGCTCAAACGCCAGGCCGGCGCCAGCCTGGAAGTGATTGTCGTGGATAATGGCTCGCAGGACGGCTCGGTGGAGATGGCCGCGCGCGAATTTTCCGGCTTTGTCCGTCTGATCTGCAACACGGAAAATCGCGGGTTTTGCGCCGCCAACAATCAGGGCATTCGCGCGGCGCGGGGCGCATTCATCGCATTACTGAACAACGATGCGGAAGCCGAGCCCTGTTGGCTGAGCGCGCTGCAGGGGGCCTTCGCTGCCGGTCCGGAGATTGGCATGGCCGCATCCAAGATCGTGATGTACGAGGACCCGGGCCGCATCGACAAAGCCGGGCACCTGATTTATCCGGATGGCCAGAACCGCGGGCGGGGAACCGGCGAGCCGGATGACGGCCGCTACGATCGACCGGAAGAAGTGCTGTGGCCGGATGGCTGCGCCGCCATGTATCGCAAACAAATGCTGGATCAGATCGGCGGCTTCGATGAGGATTTCTTCGCCTATGGCGACGACGCGGAACTGGGACTGCGCGCGCGCATTGCCGGCTGGCGCTGCCTCTACGTGCCGGGCGCCGTGGTGCGCCACCATCGCGGGTCGACGCTGGGCCTGGCTTCGTCGCGCCGCGTGGAACTGATCGAGCGCAATCGCGTGCTGCTGGCGCTAAAACATTTTCCCTGGAGCCTGTTGTGGCTGAATGGTTTCTACTATGCGGCGCGATTGGCGCATGGGGCGTGGTCGAGCGCGCACGGGGCGGGTGAAACGGCGCGCTTCCAGGGCATTGGCGGCAAACTGCGCCTGGCTGGCGCGCTGCTGAGCGGGGACCTGCAGGCGCTGGGCATGGTTCCGCGCATGCTCCGCAAACGACGCGAAATGCGCAAGCTTAGCAAACTGACGCCGCGCCAGGTGCGCGCGCTGGTGTTGAGCAACCGGATTTCGCTGAGCGAGTTGACGCGATGAGCGAACCTTGTATTCTATGCGGATCGACCGCCGGCAAGATGCTGTTTCGCGCGACCGACCGTCTGTATCGCACCACAGACAAGACTTTCGATCTGGTGGAATGCAGCGCCTGCGGCTTGATCCGGCTCTCGCCGCGGCCCACGCCGGTGGAGGCCGCAACATATTATCCCGGCAACTATTGGTTCGATCCCGCGCAGAGCACAGCCGGGCGCCTGGAAGAACTCTACCGCCGCTGGGTATTAGGCGATCATGTTCGCTTCGTCACGCGGGCGTTACGGGAAGCCGAAGTGGGGCAGGTCCCCGACCTGCCCGCTGTAGAGCAGAAGATCAGTGGCAGCCTGATCCTCGACATCGGCTGCGGCGGCGGATTATTTCCCGGTATGCTGCGCGAACGCGGGTATCGCGCGATAGGCCTGGATCTTTCCCCGCAAGCCGCGGCGCTGGCCTGGAAGCAGCACGCCGTGCCTGCTGTTGCGGGAGAGATGACCTGCTCCCCGATTGCCCCCAACACCTGCGCCGCCGTTACCATGTTTCATGTGCTGGAACATTTGGATCAGCCGGAGTGTTACCTGCGCGAGGCGCATCGCCTGCTGCGTCCGGGCGGACGGCTGATCGTGCAGGTGCCCAACGCGGCCTCGTGGCAATTCGCGCTGCTGGGCGCGGCGTGGAATGGGGTAGACACGCCCCGCCACATTCACCTGTTCCGCGATTCCGATCTGGAAAAGCTGCTGGTGAAAGCCGGCTTCACGCCGCTGCGCAAGAAATATTTTTCACTGCGGGACAACCCCGCCGGTCTGGCTACCAGCCTGGCTCCGTCGCTCGACCCGATGGCGAGACGCGTGCGCGGCCGCAGCGAAAGCCCGGGCGCGCGGCTGGCCAAGGATTTGCTCTATTTCGCGCTGGTGCTGGCGTCGGTGCCTTTCGCCGCCGCTGAAGCCTTGGCGCGAGCCGGTTCCACCATCATGATCGAGGCGCAAAAACCCGCATGAGTTATAGCGCCCTGGCCCGGCGACTGCCGGGCTTTCTTCGCCGCCATGTGCTGCACTTCGAGGGTGCGATCGAAGACGCCGTGGCGCAATTTGCCGGCCGGCTTCCGCGGGGCTCGCGCGTTTTGGATGCCGGCGCCGGTGAAGGGCAATACGCGCATCTGTTCGGCGAGCAGCGCTATTGCGGCGTCGATCTGGGCGTCGGCGACGCGGCTTGGAATTACCGCCGCCTGGACACGATTGCGGATTTGACCGCGCTGCCTTTTCGCAACGGCTGTTTCGCGGCATGCTTGAACATCGTGACACTGGAACACGTGCGCGAGCCGGCCCGCGCATTGCAGGAGATGGCGCGAACGCTCGCGCCGGGCGGAGTGTTGCTGCTGGTGGCTCCGCATGAATGGGAAGTGCATCAAGCTCCGCACGATTACTTTCGCTACACCCGCTATGGCTTGCAATATTTGTTGAGTGCGGCGGGAATGGCGGATATCCGGATCGATCCTGTGGGCGGGTATTTTCGGCTGTTGTCGCGGCGGCTGTTGAACGGATTGCAGTTTTTCGCTGGAGGCTGGCGCTGGATCATGTTCCTGCCGGCTGCGATTGTGCTGGCGCCGCCCGCCTTGCTGTTGCCGCTTCTCGACGGACTGGATCGCGAGCGCAATTTCACCTTGGGGTATATATGCACGGCACGAAAATCCTGATTGCGCTGCTTGCCGGGGCGATCGCCGGACGCGCGGCGGCGGCGGAATTTAGCGGAACGCAGGCGCTGGAATTTACCCGCGCCGCCGTGGCCTTCGGACCGCGACCATCCGGCTCGCCCGCCATTCGCAAGCTGCAGGCGTACATTTTGGCCCAATTGAAGCTGCACAAGTGCGTGGTGACACAGGACGATTTCACCGCGCAAACGCCGGCAGGCCAGACGCCGATGAAGAATATCATTGCCCGGTTTCCCGGCACGACCGGCACCGCAATGGTGATCACCGGGCACTACGACACCAAATCGATGCCCGGCCGGAATTTTGTGGGAGCCAATGATGGCGGCTCCTCCACCGGGCTGCTGCTGGAAATGGCGCGCGCGCTGCAGGCCACGCCGCATGCGAGCGATGTTTATCTAGTCTGGCTCGACGGCGAAGAAGCGGTGGCGCAGTGGACTGAAACCGATAGCCTGTACGGTAGCCGCCACCTGGCCGCGCGCTGGAGCGAGGAAGGAATGCTCGACCGCGTAAAGCTGCTGATCAACGTGGATATGATCGGCGACAAGGACCTGGGCATTGTGCGGGAACAGGAATCGGCGCAGAACCTGCGCATGCTGGTGTGGGACATCGCGAAGTCGCTTGGTTTGGGACGGTATTTTCTGGACGAAACTACCGCGATCGCCGACGATCATCTGCCGTTTCTCCACCGCGGTGTGAACGCCCTGGACCTGATCGATTTCGATTACGGCCCCGGCAATGCTTACTGGCACACAGAAAAAGACACGATGGACAAACTCAGCGCCGACAGCCTGAGCGTGGTGGGTAAGGTTCTGCTCAAGGTTTTGGAGGCGATGGATGGACGGGATCCTCGTCGTTGATAAGCCGGGAGGATGGACCTCCCACGATGTCGTGAGCCGCATGCGGCGCATCGCCGGAACCCGTAAAGTGGGCCATCTGGGCACGCTTGACCCGATCGCGACCGGCGTGCTGCCGCTGGTGATCGGGCGGGCAACGCGTCTGGCGCAGTTCTACACGCGCAACGAAAAGGTGTACCAGGCGCGAATCCGGTTCGGCTTTTCGACCGATAGCTACGATCGCTTGGGCTTGGCAACCTCGACGGCGGTGGACGTTGCGCTCGACCGCGCGGAGCTTGAGCGGCACGTGGCGGCGTTTGTCGGCGAGAGTCTGCAAGCTCCGCCGCCGGTATCGGCCAAGAAAATTCAAGGACAGCGCGCCTACAAAATGCCGCGCGAGGAAGCGGCCCGGCAACTGGCGCCCGTGCCCGTGCAGATTTACGAGCTGACGCTGGGCCAGGTCGCGGGCAGCGAAGCGGAACTGCTGGCGCGCTGCTCGGGCGGCACCTACCTGCGATCGATCGCTCACGATCTGGGGCAGGCGCTGGGATGCGGCGCCCACTTGAGCGAGCTGCGGCGGCTGCGTTCGGGGGAATTCACGATCGAACAGGCGCGCAGCATCCCGCAGCTCGAAGAACTGGCCGCGGCCGGGCGGTTGACGGAAGCGTTGATTCCCGCGGCCGACTTGCTGCCGGAGTTTCCCGCCGTGATGCTGGACGCGGTAACGGGCGCGCAAGTCCGGCAGGGGCGCGATTTTGCTGCTTCGCCCTTTCGCGCCGCGCCCGACGCCCGCTACGTCAAAGCCATTGGCGACGACGGCGAGCTGATCGCTATCGGCGAGCGCGTGCTGCCGCACATGTATCATCCCGTCGTAGTGTTCTAGTTGGGCAGGTCCCCGACCGGCCATTTTCAGAGTAGAGCACTGGGGAACAACCGGCTCCGCCCTGGAGTCAAATCAGTAGCAGTATCACGCGATCGCCTAATCCGAAAAATTCGCAACGAAGGTGGAACTATGTTCGAACAGGCTTTCGTGAGAACCAGGCGGCCGTGGACGGTTGCAGTTTCATTTGCGGGGCAGGTGCTTTTCGTCGCGGTGATGGTGCTGCTGCCGTTGTTGCAAACCGGCGTGATCACGCCGGCGCGACTGGCCGGAATCTTGATTGCGCAGCCGCCGCGCGCAATCAAGACCCATCCCCGCGCGGCATTGCAGCGGTCGCGAACGCAGGCGGCGCCGATTTTTACGGCTGAGCTGCGCCAGCCCAGCCGCATTCCAAATCAAATCCTGATCGAGGATGGCGATGCGCAGCCGGCACTCATTGCCGATTCCACTGGACCCGGGCTGCCGGGAGGAATGCCGGTATTCGACGCTCCGCAAATCACGATGCCAGCGCCGGTGCTGCGCGTTCCCGCTCCGGTTTCACCTGCGACAACGCCGCGCCTCAGGGTCGGCGGCAGCGTGCAGGAGGGCAAGATCGTGCGGCAGGTAGCGCCCGTGTATCCAGCGCTGGCGAGAATGGCTCGCATCTCCGGCCAGGTTCGCTTGGAAGCCATCATTGCTAAGAATGGCAAGATCGAAAACCTGCAGGTGAGTAGCGGCCAGCCGATGCTGGTGCAGGCCGCGCTTGAGGCGGTCCGCCAATGGGTGTACCGCCCGACGCTGCTCAATGGCGATCCCGTGGAAGTGGTGACCCTGATCGAGGTGAATTTCGGGCTGCGGTAGCGGGCGCCACGCGACTTTTATCCGCTCATTCGATGGCCAGAATCGCCATTGAATACCCTACATTGCGCGTTTGAAGATACACTCTCGCGATCCGCCGCAGCCTGTGGTTTAATAAGGGATCTCCTTCACTATGTCAGACTTGGCCTTTCGCTTCAGACGCTGGTGGAAAGCCAACCACAGGCGTCTCCGCGAGGCGCAGATGGTCTTCAAGGGCGTAGTCTCGACCGATCACCCGGTGCTGGCGCACATTATTCCGATCCGCAAATGCAATTTGGCCTGCACCTATTGCAATGAATACGACGATTTTTCCCCGCCCGTGCCGCTCGCAACCATGCGGCGCCGTCTGGATCGTTTGGCGGAACTGGGCACGACCATCGTCACCCTGAGCGGCGGCGAGCCGATGCTGCATCCGGAGGTGGAGCAAATCATCTCCCACGTGCGCACCGGCGGAGCCATCGCCGGCATGATCACCAACGGCTATCTGCTAACGGCCGATCGCATTAAGCGCCTGAATCGCGCCGGCCTGGAGCACATGCAGATCAGCGTGGACAACGTCAGTCCCGACGATGTGTCCAAGAAGAGCCTGAAAGTTCTGGACAAGAAGCTGCAATTGCTGGCGGCGCACGCCGAATTTCACGTGAACATCAATTCGGTGGTGGGCGGCGGCATTCACAATCCGAAAGATGCGCTAGTCGTGGGCGAGCGCGCCGTGGCGCTCGGATTCAGCTCGACGGTGGGCATTATTCATGACGGCGACGGGCAGCTTCGTCCACTCAAAGACGAAGAGCGCGAAGTCTACTTGCAGATGAAAACCAAGGGCAAGCACAGCTACGCGCAAATGAATTTTTTCCAGGACAATATCGCTCACGGCCGTGAGAACCAGTGGCGCTGCCGCGCCGGCGCGCGCTACCTCTACATCTGTGAGGACGGCCTGGTGCACTATTGCTCCCAGCAGCGCGGCTATCCGGCGAAGCCTCTGGAAGACTACACGGTGGAGGACATTCGCCGCGAATTTCTGACCGTGAAGGGCTGCGCTCCGATGTGCACGGTGGCCTGCGCGCACTACACGGCCTACATGGATTTCTGGCGCGCGCCCCAGACTCTCACCGGGCCGCCGATGAATTCCAATTCATCGAATCTGGTGCAGTTGGAAACGCGTTAGTCCGCGAGGGACATTCATGCTTTCCCGCCGGGATTGTTTGAAGCTGGCCGGTTTGGCGGCGCTGCCCGCCTGGGCGGATTTTCCCACGGCGATTTCTGCCCGCGTCGAACGCGCTTTCCGCACGCCTGGCAAAGCTCCCAACGGTCTGCAAGCCACCGGCGAGGGCCTTTGGATTCTGGATCAGGGCAGTAACCGCGCTTCTCTGGTGCGTTACACCGATGGTTCGGTGATTCGCGAGTTCGACACCGCGACCGATCGCGGCAGCGGCATTACCTTCGACGGCGAAGCGCTCTGGATCGCTTCCACCTACAACCGGCTGCTGGTTCGCGTGGACGTGCGCACCGGCAAGACGCTCAAGGAATTGCCCAGCCCCGGCGCCGGCCTGGTGCACTGGGGTCCGCGCGGCGATCATCCGCAGCCGACCGGCGCACATGGCCTGGAGTGGCGGCGCGGTGAGCTGTGGGTAGCCAATCCGCCGTCGGCGACGATTTATATCGTGAACCCGGAAAACGGAAAGGTTCTGCGCTCGTTTCCCGCGCCGGGCGTGAGGCCGCACGGTATCGGCTGGGATCCGTCAGGCGCATTGTGGTGCGCGGAAAGCATCTATCGCTCGTTTTTCAAAATGGACGCCGCGAGCGGGCGCATTCTGCGGCAAGTCACGCTGCCGCCGATGCAGCCGGAATCCGATGGCATCGTGCTGGTACCGCACGGCATGACGGTGTGGCAAAACGAGTTCTGGTTTTCAGTGGCGGAAACGGGCGAGGTGTATCGAACACCGCTACCGAGCTAGATACCTATCGATAGGTCCCGCCGGACCGGAGCAGAACTCGAAGCACGGAAACGGTGCGGGCTTCATGCTTTGCTACGAAGAGGAGCCGGTGGTCACCGATGCGCTTCCAGAACACGCCCTTCCATTCCGCGCCGTGCAAGGCTTTGCGTTGCTTTGGATAGCTTTGGGGATTTTGCGAAGGTTTCGCTTTCCGTCTTCAGTTAGCTCACAAGTCCAAATCATGCTTGATTTGGGCCAAGGTTTCGTTTTCCCCTGGCGAACTTGCTTCAGAGCGTGCATCACTTTTTTTGCTTCCGCCGGCGTCAGCACGTCGTCGGGATCTCCCAGCCGCTTGGGCTTGAAGAGCACGCCGTTGCCATGTCCAGTGAACGTCACGAAATCTCCCTCGAGGCTTTCAAGCATATCAGGAGCATGGCACCCTCCGGGAGTAAGCCGGAGAGGTGGATTACACCCGTGCTGCCGGGCTAGCTAGCCCGCAACGCCTGGCGATCCGCATCCCAGCGCCAGGCTGCGTCTGCGCCGTGCAAGTGCACGCCGCTGAGCCATAGATCGATGCCGCCGCGCTCGCGAATCCAGTCGGCTTCGCCTGCCAGCAGTTTCCTGCCTTGATCAGTGATGCGGTAGGCGTCGCCCGGCAGAAGCTCCAGCGCTGGAGCCGGTCCATCCACCAGACGATCCAGGCGCAAATAAGCGGAGCTGTCACCCATGAAAACAGCGTTTTCGGATTCACACGCGGCGAAAAAGATTTGCTCGCGCTTCTCGCGGCCTGTCGCAGCGGCGCGCAGAAGTTGTTGCTCGGTGCGCGAGAGGCCATCGCGCGTGGACGGATACTCCTCGAGAAATCGCCGCAGGGCGGAGCCGAGGTAGGGCAGGGCTGCCAAGTCCTGCGCCGCCATTCCGGCAAGAGCGCCCGGGTCTGGAGCGCACAACGCATTCCACGCCTGGCGGCCTAGCGTAAGCTGCTGCGTCGTGATGTCCTTGCGGGATGGAAGCAGCGCCAGCAGCTCGGCGCCATTGAGCCTGCCGAGATAAGTGCCGGCCTGGATCAGGCTGAGCCTGGTCGACCCGGCGTCATGGCCGGCAAACCAATCCAGCAGCTGCATGAGCTGCAACTGATCGAACAAATCGTGCTCAAACCACAGCACGACTTCCTCATGCTTGCGGAACGATTGCAGCACGCGATCGCGCGCGGCAAATCCGGCAAGAGCTTTCTCGTACGTTTCCCAGCCGATGTCGGCAATGAAGCGCGCCCGAATGCGGGAAAGTTCTTCGAGCGTCGAACAGAGCGGCACCGGCCCCTCATGGAGCACGTCGATCCAAGATAGATAAACGCCCGGCAAACCTCCATGTCGAAATCCTTCGATCACCGATTCGCCATTAGTGATATGCAGCACGTGAAAACATTATAGGATTTTCGTAGTTCTCTGCGTCCTCTGCGTCTCTGCGAGAAATGTTTTTCTGTTCAGTAGAACGCAAGCAGGATTCTCGCAGAGCGGCGAGACGGTCGGTGACCGTCAAACTGGCAGTGAACGTGATATGTTGCTGGGGTTCGCAGGGCGGCAGCAATAGACCGAAGCGAAACTGGAGCGAGAAGCCCGGCGCAGAGCGAGGTTCCGGATCGGT
>JACPNO010000001.1 GCA_016185465.1 Candidatus Solibacter usitatus | reverse complement strand
ATCCCGCTCCCAAAAGTGTCAAGGATGTCCTGGCAGTCAGTGTCCACCATGTCTTGGCTCTTGACATCGGGGACCTGCCACACTTGCGGTACAGCGCTTTGCGCCATCCACACGCTACGATAACTCCATGCCGTCCCCATCCGATGCCAACGCGCCCCGCCAGCGACTCACCGATCTGCGCAACGGCCTGCTACGCCTGCACAAAGTGCTGCTCGAATCCGAGCGCGCCGCCTACGATCGCGACATCCAGCGCATCACGTCCAGTTCGCAATTCCTGGAGCTAGTCCTGCACGACCCCTGGTTTGCCTGGCTGCGGGAGCTATCGCAATTCGTGGTTTGGATCGATGAACGGCTGGATGCCGAAGAGCCGGCCGATGCCGCCGAAGCCAATCTGGCCATCAAGCAGGCACGGGCGCTACTCAGTCCAGCCGAAGATGGGACGGGATTTGGGAAGAATTACTTCAGCGCGCTGCAGCGCGATCCGAACGTGGTTCTCGCTCACGGCGAGATGATGCAGGTATTTGCGCAGCTAGCGTCCTAGACGCTGAAAGAACTGCCGCACCCGCAAGTCGACTTCACGTTGGGGTTCTCGAACTTGAACCCGGAGCCTTCAAGCGACTCCACGTAGTCCACATTGACGCCATCCAGATACAGCAGGCTGGCCTGATCGATGAAGACCTTGAGGTCGCCGTATGCGTAGGTCTTGTCCAGCATGTTGGGCTGGTTTTCGAAGGCCATCGAATAGCTGAATCCGGAGCAGCCTCCGCCCACGACGGCGATGCGGAGTCCAGCCGGTTGCGGGTCTTGGCTGGTGAGAATCTCGCGGACCTTTTCAACGGCTTTTTCTGTCAATTGAACCATATGGAGATCATCCCCCTCAAAGTGGTGGTCGATGCCATTATACCGTAAGTGAACACCGAACCCAAGTCATTGGATGCAGAACGGGTTAGGAAGTCGCGGAATCTGCTATCTTCCCTAGAGGGAAATGTAACCGGCAGGGGACGGGGCGCGTAAGCATCGGTGTATGGGAACCGTGGCAGGCGCAATTCCGTATCCCGCGTTCGGAACGAAAGCTGCTCCAAAGACCAGGGTGGACTACCAGAGCTCTCAGGAAGGCGCACTTGTGCGCCGCGCGCAGGAAGGCGATCAGACCGCATTCCGGGAGATTGTCGAGCGCTACCAGTCCAAGGTATTTTCCATCATTCACGGCATCGTGCGGCAGCGCAACGACGTGGAAGATATTGCCCAGCAGGTGTTTGCCAAGGTTTACTTTTCCCTGCGGAGCTTCGATTTCCGCAGCTCGCTGGTCACCTGGATCTATAAAATTACGGTGAACGAGTGTTTCGACTACTTGCGCAAGAAGAAAGTGCGCAAGCTGGTGTACGAAAGCGATCTGAGCGAGGACGAGGTCCGCCGTGTGGAAAACAGCGAGCCGGCGATGGACCGCCAGCCGGGGGCAGATACGACGCTGGCGCGGCGGGATTACGTGCTGAAGCTGCTCAGCCGGGTTTCGGAAGAAGAACGAAGTTTGCTCATGCAGAAGGAAGTGGAAGGTCATTCGGTGGAAGAACTGGCGCAAATGACCGGCATGAATGAGAATACAATTAAAGTGAAACTGTTCCGCGCCCGCCAGAAGCTGGTGAAAGCGGCGCAGCGGCTGGATCGCGCGCCCGGCGTGGCGGTAAAAGGATAGGGTAAAGTGGTGTCCCGAAGCGGGCTGGTTTCGAATCAAAAGATCCGCGCGGGAAGATGTAGCATGATGGCTTGGATTAGTGAGGGAAGAAAATGCATCAGGTAATCGTAGACCGGCTGGAGGACTATCTAGCCGAAGCGTCCAACATCCCGCGCGAATTCACGGCTCACCTGGAAGCATGCGCTGAGTGCCGGATCGAAGTACGCGAAATGCAGGAGATCGGGGCCGCCTTTGAGGCGCTGCGCTCTCCCGCCGCCGAGTTTACTCCCGCGCCGGGTTTCTACGCGCGGTTGAACACGTTCATCGAAGACCGCGAGGCGCGCTCGTTCTGGCGGTTGTTCTCATGGGAGCCGGTTTTCGGAAGGCGGGTGGCGTTTGCGTCGCTGATGGCGCTATTTGTTCTGGGCAGCTTTTTGGTATCGCGTGAGACCGAGTACGCCGCGGGACCCTCCAGCCCTGAACAGCTCATCGCGCATCAGGAGCTGTCGGAGAACCCCGACGCCATGTTGGCCAGCCTGGTCGGCTATCGGGAATGACCGCGACGACTACGCCCCACAGCTTCGCCGGGACGCTGCAGAACCCCAAGACCGCCTCGATCGTCACGCTGACGCTGGTGTTCCTGGTGGGAGCGCTAGTCGGCGCGCTCGCCATGAATCTGGGCTTCCACAATCCGCTGCACAAAGCCGCTCCCTGGTCGACGGCCGGCAAGGAAGCGGCGCTGGCCCGTTACACCAAGGAACTGGATCTGACGCCCGCCCAAGCCGACCAGATGCGCACCATTCTGGACGACTTTTCCCGCTACTATCAGGACGTGATGCTCACCGGAAAAGGCAGCATCTACCGCATCCTCAACGACGATCAGAAGCGCAAATTCGCCAAGATGCTGGAAGAAGCGCAGCGCTAGGCCGGTGCTTGTGACAGCGCGCCTGCTGGCCCTTACGTTTGTGGCGGCGGGTTTGGTTTGGCCGGCTGCGCCGCTGGCCATCGTGAACACCGTCCTTCACGATCTGGAAGATGGCCCTCCAATTCCTCCCGGTTTCAGCTTCGTCCCCGGCCAGTTTATTTTTTTGAGTTTCCAGGTTGCCGGATACAGCGCGACGCCGGAGCGCAAGCTGCGCCTGACGTGTGAGATGGACGCATTCGATCCCAAGGGCATCCGGATTGTGGAAACGCTACCCTGCAATGTGGCCGAGACGCTGGCCGATGAAGACAAGAATTGGAAACCCAAAATCCGGCTGCAGACGCTGATTCCGCCGCTGGCCGCGTCGGGCGCATACAAGATCGCGATACGGATCAAGGACGACGTAAACGGGCAGACCGCGGAGCAGGAGCTGCCGTTTAAGGTGAGGGGCCGCGATGTCGAGCCCAGCGACAAGCTGGTAGTGCGCAACTTTCATTTCTATCGCGGCGAGGACGACCCCAACGCGCTTGCGGTTGCCGTTTACCGGCCTGGCGACACACTGTGGGCGCGTTTCGATATTACCGGCTACCGTTTCGGGGAGGCCAATGCGATCCATGTGGATTACCGCGTTGCGGTGCTGGGGCCGGGCGGCAAGGTGATCTACACGCAGCCGGAGGCGGACATCGCGGTGGAGAAGAGCATTTCGTTTTATCCGAAGCCTTACGTGCCGGGGGCGATGAACTTGAGTTTGCAGAAGACGATTCGGCCGGGGCAGTATACGATTGCCGTGACGGCGCGGGACCTGCTGGGCAACCAGAGTGTGGTGATCACAGAGAATTTCAGTATCGAGCAGTAACCACAAGACATTTCTCGCGGAGACGCAGAGAGCGCAGAGAACTACTAAGAACAACATTGTTTCGGGATTTTCTCTGTGTGCTCTGCGTCTCTGCGAGAAATTTTTTTCTTCCCCGTGTTACAACACCCCTATGTCTCCACTGGTTGTCGGTTTTCAACCCATTTCCATTGAACACGTGGCGAGCGTTGCCCGGGCTGGGGTGTCGGTTGAGTTGGCGGACGCTGCTCGCGCGCGGATCGCCCAAGGCCGCGCGGCGCTCGAGTCACACCTGGCCCGCGGCACGCGGATCTACGGCGTCAATACTGGCGTGGGCGGCAACATTGCGTTTGCGATTCCCGCTGAACAGGCTTCGCTGTTCCAGCACAACCTGCTGCGCGAGCTTTCCTGCGCCACCGGACAGCCGCTGGGCGCCGATATTGTGCGCGCCGCGCTGCTGCTGAGAGTCGCCACATTCGCTACTGGCGCGTCGGCGGTGCGATTGGAATTGACTGAAGCGCTTGTTGCCCTGCTCAACCGCGGGCTGACGCCGGTGGTCCCGCGCTACGGATCGGTGGGCGCGAGCGGCGATCTGATGCCATCCGCCTACGTAGCGCGCGCGCTGGTCGGAATGGGCGAGGTGGAGTATCAAGGTCAGCGCATGCCGGCTACCGAGGCGCTCACACGCGCGGGCCTCACTCCGCTGAGCCTGGCGGCCAAAGAGGGCCTGGCATTGATCAACGGCACTACCGTGATGACGGCGGTCGCGGCGCTGTTGTGGGTGGACGCGGGCCGCGTGCTGCGCGCGCTGCTGGGCGCGATCGCGCTGTCGATCGAAGCGCTCGAAGGCACGGCGGAACCGTTTGCGCCCTGGGTGCAGCAGATGAAGGGGCACCCCGGCCAGATTGCGGTGGCCGATTATTTTCGCAGATTGCTGGAAGGAAGCGGGATGGTGAAGGCCACCAGTTCACAATCCTGCTACTCGCTGCGTTGTCCGCCGCAGGGCCTGGGCCCGGCCTGGGAAGCGCTCGCCGACGCGCGCACGGTGATCGAGCGCGAAATCAATTCCGCCAACGACAATCCGCTGATCGACCCGGCAACCGGCGAGCTCCACAAAGCCGGAAATTTCTACGGCGGCCATATCGCGCGCGTCATCGATGGCTGGAAACTTGACTTTGCGGTGATGGCTACCTGGGGTAACGCGATCGTCGCACTGCTGGTGGATGACAAGTTCAATCGCGGTTTGCCGCCCAATCTGGTGCGCGACGCCGGGCTCAATTCCGGGATGAAGGGCATGCAATTGAGCGTGACCAGCCTGGCGTGCGCGGTCCGTCAAATGGCCGGGCCGAGCTTGATCCACTCGCTCGCGACCGAGCAATACAATCAGGACGTCGTCAGCCTGGGAATGCACGCGGCGGTCACCGCGCTCGACGCGCTCGAGTGTCTGCGCAATGAAACTGCCATGGTGCTGCTGGCAGCGGTGCAGGCGGCCGAGCTGCGCGGCGGAATCGACCGATTGGGCTCGGGCACCCGGCGAGTCTATGACGCAGTTCGCGGAGTGGCGGCGTTCCTGGATCAGGACCGGCCGCTCGAGGACGACATCGCGCGTGTGGCCAAGCTGATTGCCGCGGGCGCGCTCGACATCTAGAGTTCAGCCCGCAGCACGCGAAAAATTTGCGCGGTTGCTTCGTAGCTCCACGTCGACATCCACAGACCCAGGCCCGTTACCGAGAGCGCGACAATCAATAGCACGAAGCCGAAGCGCGCCAGCTCGGCGTAAATGAAATAAGGAATTTTTGCGGCCAGCAAAAGCTTCGAGCCGTCGAGCGGCGGCACCGGCAGCAAATTGAATATCGCTAGGTAGAGGCTCAAGCGCACTCCGTACTTGAAGTACAAGGCCGCCGCCGGCGAAAACTTCGTCATCCACACCGACAGTACTGCCAGCAACACCGCGAAAATCACATTGCTTGCAGGTCCGGCTAGCGCGACCAGCGCCAGGCCTTTGAGGCCCCAGCGCAGTTGCGAAGGATTGGTGTTAACGGGCTTGCCCCAGCCGAGGAACCCGCCTCCCAGCAGCGAAGTCAGCGCCGGCAGAATGGTGGTGCCCAGCCAATCCACATGCGCCAGGGGATTCAAAGTTACACGGCCTTCGCGCCGCGGCGTGTCGTCGCCCAGCAGCGTTGCTACCCAGGCGTGAGCGAACTCATGCGGCGCCGTGAGCAGCCACAGCAGAGAGACGTTGATGAGCGCGGCTTGGATATTCATCGGCGCTGAATCGCGAAAGACCACAGCGCCAGCAAGGCAACCACTGCGAGCGCGGCGAGAGTAGCTTTCACGCGATTATCCGGCTTCTTCGGAGGCTGCTTCCCCCTCCGCCGCCGCCTTGGCGCCGCCGGCCTTAGCCTCTGCCAGAGCGCGCTCGGCGTTCTCCAAATGCGATTGCGGAACTTTCACGACAAACTCGAGAGACGGAATCTGCGCCGGACCGACGATAAACGACGGTATGCCGTTCGATTCGAGCACGCCGTGCACGGTCAGCGCCTCGGCTTCGGCGTCGTGCCTGGATGAGCTGAACAGCGTGACCAGATCCAAATCGTGCGAGGGATCGGACGGTTCCCGTTTATGCGTCATGGTCTTTTCAGGATATCGCACCACCGGCGCAGCCAATGGAATAGAATATAAGTTAGACCACAATTCTGGAGGATTACATGGCTGATCACGACGACGGCGGAAGACTAAGCTGGTTCCTGGCGGGTGCGATCGTAGGCGGAGCGGTGGCTCTGCTCTACGCTCCCAAGGCGGGCAAGGATACGCGCAAGCTCATCAGCAAGAAGACTGAGTCAGGGCGCGATGCCTTGGCCGACAGCGGCAAAGAGGTCCTGGAAAAGGGCCGCGAATTCTACGACAAGGGCAAGGAAATCGCCGACGACGCCGCCGAGCTGTTCGAGCGCGGGCGTAAGCTCGTGCGCGGCTGAACGTTCGCCCACAAAAGCGCGAATGCATCGCCTCGCTCTGGGCGGCTTCGAGATCACGCGGATTCAAGCCGGCATCTATCATTGGGACGGCGGGGCGATTTTCGGCGTAGTGCCGAAAACATTGTGGAGCAAGTTTGCGCCCGCCGACGAATTGAACCGCGTCGCCATGGCGTTCAATTGCTATGCGATTCAGACCGCGGATCACACGATTCTGGTCGAAACGGGCGAAGGCGGCAAGATGCCGGCGAAAGCCCGCGCGCGCATGAAGCTGCCCGCGGTTCACCAGCCGCTGCCTGAAATCATCGCGGAAAACGGAATCGACCCGGACAAGATTGACATCGTGGTAAACACCCATCTCCACTTCGATCATTGCGGCGGCAACACCGTTTTGTCGGACGGCGGGGCGCGCGCGGCATTCCCCAATGCCCGCTACTACACGCGGCGCGGCGAATGGGAGCACGCTCACGAGCGGCACGTCCGCGACAGCGTGAGCTATATCGATGCCAATTACGATCCGCTGGTGGAGTCCGGGCAAATGGAATTGCTGGATGACGATCGCGAGATCGCGCCGGGGGTGAAGCTGCATCTGGCGCCTGGACATAACCGCGACATGATGGTGGTGACTGCAACATCGGGAGGCCGCACATTTTGCTTTTTCTCGGATCTGATTCCCACTGCCGCGCATCTTACACCTAGCTGGGTAGCCGCTTTCGATTTGTTTCCGCTCGAGGCTATTGAGAACAAGATACGCTGGATCGGGCAGGCTTCCCGAGACAACTGGGTGTGCGGCTTCGGACACGATAAAGACGTCGCCTTCGCCACTTTGACGCCGGACGGCCAAATCTCGCCACAGGAAAATTATGCAAACACAGACGCAAGCTGAATTCCGCAATGAGCCGCTAACGGATTTTTCCCTGCCGGCCAATCGCAAAGCCATGGAGCAGGCGCTAGCCAAAGTACGCGCCGCATTCGGCAAGGAATATGACCTCATCATTGCCGGCGAGCGCGTGCGTACGGCGGAAAAGCTCAAGTCGGTGAATCCGTCGAAGCCCAGCGAGATCGTTGGCATTCACCAGAAAGCCACGCCTGAGCTGGCTACGCGCGCGGTGGAATCCGCCTACGCGTATTTTCGCGAGTGGAGCACGACCAAGCCCGAAGACCGCGTGGCCAAAGTGCGCCGCGTGGCGCAATTGATTCGCGAGCGCAAGTTTGAAATGGATGCCTGGCTGGTGTACGAAGCCGGCAAGACTTGGCCCGAAGCCGATGCCGATGTGTCAGAGGCCATCGATTTCTGCGAGTATTACGCTCGTGACATGGCGCGGCTGGCCGGCGCGCGTCCCGCCGAAGTGCAAATGCCGGGCGAGCGCGATGAGATACGTTACCTACCGCTGGGCGTGGGCGTGATCATTCCGCCATGGAATTTTCCCCTGGCGATTCTGGTGGGCATGACGACCGCGGCGCTGGTCACCGGCAACACGGTGGTGATCAAGCCATCGAGCGAAACGCCGACCATCGGCGCGCAATTTGCCGAGCTGCTGCTTGAGGCGGGCTTTCCGGATAAATCGTTCAACTTCGTTCCGGGCAGCGGCGCGGCCATCGGCGATTTGCTGGTGCAGCACCCCAAGACGCGTTTCGTCGCGTTCACCGGATCGCGCGATGTCGGCCTGCGGATCAATGAGCTGGCGGCGAAGCATCAGCCCGGCCAGTTGTGGATCAAGCGCGTGATTGCGGAGATGGGCGGCAAGGACGCGATTGTTGTCGATGGCGAAGTGGATCTCGACAAGGCCGTGGACGGCGTGCTGGCATCGGCATTCGGGTATCAGGGGCAAAAGTGCTCGGCGTGTTCGCGAGCGATTGTGGATGCGCGCGTGTACGACAGCTTCCTGGAAAAGCTGAAGCCGAAGGCAGAGGCTTTGACCATGGGCGCGTCCGACGATCCGGCGAATTTCATGGGGCCGGTGATCAGCGACAGCGCGCGCAAGTCGATCACGAACTACATTGAAGTCGGCTCGAAAGAGGGCCGGCGCATTACAGGCGGGGCGGGCGCGGCTTCGCCGGGGGATGGCTACTTCATCCCGCCGACGATCATCGCCGACGTGGATTCGAAGGCCAGAATTTTTCAGGAAGAGATTTTCGGGCCGGTGCTGGCGGTTACCAAGGCCAAGAACTTTGAGCACGCTCTGGAACTGGCCAATGATTCCCAGTACGGTCTGACGGGCGCGGTTTTTTCCAACAATCCCGAGCATATCCGGCAGGCGCGCGACCAGTTTTTTGTGGGCAACCTGTACCTGAACCGCAAATGTACGGGAGCGATGGTGGGCGCGCATCCGTTTGGCGGATTCAATCTGTCGGGCACCGATTCGAAGGCCGGCGGGCCGGATTACTTGCTGCTCTTTCTGCAGGCGAAATCGATTGCAGAGCGGGTGGGGTAGGGCGAACGACATTAACGCTGTTCCTTTCCGGCCTGTGCCTTTTGGACCCATTCACGAAGGGCGGGCTCTGTGGCGTCGCCGAATCGCCGCGTGATTTCGTCGTAGACGGCGATCGCTTCTTCGTTGCGGTTGAGGGTGCCCAGGGTGATTGCCTTGTTGACCAAGGCCCTGGCGACCTGTTCGCGCAGAGCAAGCTCCGAGGCATCGCCGAAGCGCCGCGTGACTTCATCATAGACGACGATCTCTTCTTCGCTACGGTTCAGGATGTCAAGCCGGTGTGCCTTATTGACCAACGCCTTGGCCACCCGTTCGCGCAGAGCCAGCTGCGTGGCGTCGCCGAACCGCCGCGTGACCTCGTCGCAGACGGCGATTGCCTCCTCGTTGCGGTTCAGCTTCCCCAGTCTGAATGACTTGTTGAGCAAGGCCATGGCGACCTGTTGGCACAAAGGCAGCTCCGTAGCGTCGCCGAACCGCCGCGCGACCTCGTCGTAGACGGCGATTGCCTCCTCGTTGCGGTCCAGGGTGCCCAGTCTGAATGCCTTGTTGACCAAGGCCTTTGCGACCGGTTCGCGCAGAGCCAGCTCCGTGGCGTCGCCGAACCGCCGCGTGACTTCGTCGAAGGCGGCGATCTCCTCCTGGCTGCGCTTCAGGGTGCCCAGGGTGAGTGCCTTGTTGAACAAGGCCCTGGCAATCCGTTCGCGCAGAACAAGATCCGTGGCGTCGCCAAACCGCCGCGTGACCTCGTCGTAGGCGGCGATCTCCTCTTGGCCGCGGTTCAGGGCGCCCAGTCTGAATGCTTTGATGGACAAGGCTGTGGCGACCTGTTGGCGGAGAGCCAGCTCCGTCGCGTCGCCGAATCGCCGTGTGACCTCTTCGCAGACGGCGATCGCATCTTCGTTGCGGTTCAGGGTCCCCAGTGTGATCGCCTTGTTGACTAAGGCTATGGAGACCTGAGTTTTCGTGGAGGGTTCGCTTGGACTGAATGCATCCAGTCTGTTGGCAATGGTGACGGTTAGGTCATAAGACCTCAGCTCCTCGTCGGAGTTGTCATTCAGGGCGGGTCCCGCATTCACTAGGACAGCGCTAACTTCACGAAGTTGCTCGACCGTAAGGCCTTCCAGTGGGATCTGACTAGCCAAACGGATCGCAGTGCGGTTATCCGATTGCCGCACCGCATTCCGAAACGATTCCAGCAACGACTCTGCTTGTGACGGTCGAGCCAATTGCTCCTCTAGTTGACTCAAACGCTCCAAACGATCGACCACACCGCGGATAGCGTAGACGTCGCTCTCAAGCTCATCAGGCTTGTCTCCCAAGAGGGACATTTTTAGATAATTTGAAAAGAAGGCAGCAGGATCCTTCGTGAGCCGAGGGACCTCCAGGTTGAACCTCCGAATGAGCTCGTCAAAGACAGCCGTTGCTTCTAGGGCGGGGTCCTCCGAGCCAGCCATCGAAGAAGAGAGCGCGTTCATTTCGAGGACTCCGATAGGGCCTTCTCCCCTAGTCAGCTCTGGGGGTGCTTGTTTCGGTAACTTGGTTTCGTCCGGCACGACAACGCAGACGTTCGGGCAGGACGAAAGCCATTCGGGAAGACTTTGGGCATCGGGCCTCCTGTAGCAAAACCAATAGAGATTCGTTCGAAGCCCTGTGGCGAGGCGACGACGAAGCGCGGTCATAAATACATCGCCCTCCCAGCCGCTGTATCCGATGACGAGAGGCGAATGTGCCCGGAGGATGTCGTCAAGCATCGAAAGCATCGTGAATGAAGTTGACGACGATCCTTTGGCACGCTCCAAAATCTCGGGTCTCAGATTGCAACAGTCATAAAACCAGTAGGAACCGTGGACGTGGATTACCTGAACGTCCTGCGATCGGAGGTCAATTCGCTCTAGCGTCCTGGGATGGTCGCAAACGACGTGGTTTTGTCCAAAGAGTGTGAGTGCCCGTGAAAGAAAGTCGTCGAAATTCGTAGTGACGACTAAGTTGGTAATAGTTTTGTCGAGCAACAAATGCGCGAGTCGAAAATTTGCGCGCGAAATGAAGGCCTTCTCCATAACTTCTCTGAGGAAGTGCTGGCGATTCTCAGGATGTGGATATGCCTGTTCGAACCAGTACGAATAACAATCGATTGGAGCATCTGAGTGGACTGGTCCCCATTTTTGAGACAAGCAGTTAAGACTCATTTTTCATTGAATGGAGAATTGAGTCATGGGATTGTCACGCAGGCAGTTCACGCAGGAGTTTAAACTGGCCGCCGTCCGGCGGCTGGAACAAGGGGTAT
>JACPNO010000021.1 GCA_016185465.1 Candidatus Solibacter usitatus | reverse complement strand
GGTTGCGGGCTTCGGCCGCGCGTACGGCCACGGGCATAGGTTGTGGCTGGGCGAGGGCGGTTGGCGGGTGTGTAGCGGCCACGGGCAGCGGTTGTGGCCGGCCGGGCCGCGCCTTTGACCGGCGCTTTGCGGGCCGTGGCCTTAGGGGCCGGGGCTTTTGATGTGGCCGCCGCCTTTTTCTTGGGTGCGGCGGCGGACCATGCGAGGCCGAATCCGAGGCAGAGCGCGGCCGTCGAAATGGCAATAGTTCTCAGCACTCCTATATCGTAGCAAGGGAAATTGCTTAGGAATTGCAGCCCCGTCGTTTCGACTACCCGTGCCGGAATACACTTCGGGTAGTCGAGGGTAATGTGTGGGTTCGGATGTCAAAGACCAGTGCCGGGGTGCTCCGCGATGGGGTAAGCCAAGACGGGGGGCCGGCGGGGTTGTACGGCGTTGGGGGACACTCGGCCTACGCCCGCGTTGCGGGCTGCGGCACGAATGTCCCCGAGAGACGGGGTTGTACGGCGTTTGGGGGACACTCGGCCTGCGCCCGCGTTGCGGGCTGCGGCACGAATGTCCCCGAGTGGGGTTGGTTAGCGTGTGGGCTTCGACTCGTACATCGAGTCGAGGAGTTCCCGGGAAAAGAGACGGTTGGCCGGTTGGACGAATTCGCAGAGGAAGTCCTGGCGATATTTTGTCTCGTCGGCGCGGCGTTGCATGTCGAGGAAGTCTGGATCGATTTCCGGGCAGTCCTTGATGGTTGAGAAGATCCGGTGCCAGCGCTTGTCTTTGTTGTGCCAGATGTTGTGAAAGAAGCCAGCCTGGCGGCGTGGCGTGGACATCAGCCAGATGGCTCCGTGGGTGCGGCCGATGGCCGGCGACACGGAAAAGTACACTTCATCCTTCACAAGTGCGGCTTCGTCGACGATAAGAACATTGGCGGTATTGCCGACGCTGGTGTCCTCGGAGTGGGCGACGGCGAAAATGTGGCTCCCGTTGGGTAATTGCAATGAGAATTGATGACCGAGAACGCGACGGATCTTGTAGCCGAGTCTTGCGGCGAAGTTGCAGGCACGGTTGATGAGAATGCCGGCCTGGAGCTTGGTGCGCGAGATGATGACGATGGATTGATCCTTGATCATCAGGGCGCGGTGGAGCGCTTTGAGGGCGATGGTCGTGGTTTTGCCCCACTGGCGGTTGCAGCACAGGATCATGTACTTGGCGTCGACATCGAGCACTTCGGCCTGTTTGGCGCTGGGCGTGAAGGCGAGCAGCTTTTGGGCCCATTCGGACGGTTTTTGGGTGTCAGCGGCTTCGGTGTCCGGGCGTTCGGGCACCATCGATCGCATGAGTTCGAGAAATTGGATGCCGCCCATGCGGCAGAATGTGGTTTCCATGGATTAGACAGTCCTTTCGGGTGTTTTTCTGGGGGCGACGGGCATGTCGTCCTCGATGTCGATGCCTTTGGCTACGTCGTCGGGTGAGAGGACGATGATTTTGCGGTTGGGAAACTCGCGTTTGTAGGCGGCGATGACCGATGGCTTGTTTTCGGTGATGTAGACGGGCGGTTCGTTTTGTTCGTTTTCTGTGGTGGTGTTTGGTGTAAGTTCTGTGTTTTCAACGATTGTGTTCAATTCTGTCTGGGTTCGTTTTTCCTGATTGGGAAAGTTCGAGTGGATGAACTTGAGGCGGCGTTCGAGCCGGGCGATGCGGAGTTCGAGCTGGTCGATCTGGCGGTTGAGGTGGCGGACCGGGCCTGCGGAACCGTAGAGTTCGGCCGTAGCGCGGATCATACCGTATAGTTCGGCGAGTTCGGGCACGACGGGGCACGGGTTCTGGGCGTTGTCGACGAGGTGGAGGTTCCAGTGCGTCGTGATGCAGGTGCGGAG
>JACPNO010000032.1 GCA_016185465.1 Candidatus Solibacter usitatus | reverse complement strand
GCAGAGACGCAGAGTACACAGAGAAAATCTTAAGAAATAATTCTTTCGTAGTTCTCTGCGTTCTCTGCGCCTCTGCGAGAAATGTCTTTTCTTAGTGCGGCGTAGTACGCCGTACGATCCAGTCGGAGATCGCATCCAGCGCGACCGGCGCCATGGTTTCCTCGATCTTCCCGTACTCGGCGGGCGATCCTGTCTCCGCCGTCTGCAGCAGGTGATTCAGCTTGGCGAGCTTTCGCACTTCATAGTCCTTGTTGCCTCCGGCTTTGAGCGCTGCTTCAATCGCCGGTAAATTCTGATCGGCCAGAACCTGCAAATCGAGCTCGCCGTTGATCGCCAGCACCGGGCACTTCACTTTCTGCAGCACCGGCGCCGGATCGTACCTGATGAAATACCGGAACCACGGCGTCAGCGCCATCTCTCGCTGCGCGTTCACCAGGGCTTGCTGCTGCTTGGTCAAATCCGGCAGCGTCTTGGCCAACATGTCTTTCATTTTTTTCTCGATCGCCGCCGAATCGCCTTCGCCGCGCAAAACGGCAAACATCTGTGCCTGTAGTTCGCGATTCTTGGCTCTGGTCTCCGCGTCCGCGCCCATGGCCTTGGCAATGGCATCTCCCTGGGCGTAGAGAAGCTCCTCGCTGGGCACGCCCGGGCCGGCCATCAGCACGATAAAAGCCACGTCCGGGGAATTTGTCGCCACCATGGGCGCGATCATCCCGCCCTCGCTGTGCCCAACCAGGCCGATCTGCGCCGCGTTCACCTCTTTGCGCATTTTCAGAAATTGGATGCCCGCCAGCACATCGTCGGCAAAATCGGCGCTGGTCGATTTCATCGTGTCGCCCGACGACCCGCCCACGCCGCGATCGTCCACCCGCAGCACTGCAATGCCGTGCCGCGTCAAATGATCGGCCAGCACCAGGAACGGACGGTGTCCCGCCAGCGCTTCATCGCGGTTCTGCGGCCCGGAGCCGGTAATCAGCAGCACCGCCGGGAATGGGCCTTTCCCGCGCGGAAAGGTCAGCGTGCCCGCCAGTTTGATTCCGGCTTTTTTATTTTCGTACGCGACTTCTTCTTCCTGGTACGGATACGGCTTCTTGGGATCCTGCGGCTTGGTTGGCGCTTCCGGAGCCTTGTCGATACGCTTCATCGTGAGCGGCAGCTCCGCGCCGCCCTGTTTCCACTGCCCGCTGATTTCCGAGCCATCGGCCTTCAACGCGCCGTCGTAAGAACCCTGAATCAAATTCAGCTCAAAATGGACCGCGCTGCCGGTGAGGGTGATGGTGTCGATCTTCATTCCGTTGGCGCTCTGATCGATGCTGTCCATCGTAGCCGTCAGGCCTGACGGCGTTGACGTGACGTGGAGCACCAAGCGCAGCTTGGCCGCGCCGACGTCGAGCGTCCCCATCCAGTTGCCGTCGAGCGAGGGAGTTTGCGCGAACGCGGCCGAGGCAAGTGCCAGCAGACAGAGAAAAAGACGCTTCATGGCAGTGATGATGATAGCTTAAGGCGCAGCGCCGGATTGCTTGGAGCGCCTTCTGCGAACCAAGCGTATTGCAGGCTGTGTGCCACCCAACGCCGCCAGCCGCCGTCCCGCTTTGCGCGCCAGGAAAACTTTGAGGGCGGCGTCCCCTGTATCCAGCGCCTGCCACTCACGCTCGATGTTGAGCACATCGGTTTCCGCGTTCGCGATCTCGCGCGCCCGAATAAGTCGACGCTCGCGCTCGGTCATAAACCCATCTTACGGTTTTCTCTGCGCCCTCTGCGAGAAACGTCTTGTTATCCCTTAGCTTTCTGAATCTCCTCAATTAGCGACCACCCGCTATCGCAAATTGGCCGCGACGCCGCCAGTTCCGCTCCCAAAACATCCGCCAGCTGCTGCACGATCGGAATATTTTCCGCCTCTTTGATTCCCCGCCCTACCGACACAATGATTTCCGCCGCGCCCAAATCCACCGCGCGCTGTGATTCGCGGAACAGCTCGAGCGGCTGCGTGCGGATTTGCCCGGCATTGAGATCCGGCGCAAACGTCTCGACTGCCGCCGAGCCAGCTTCCACTTTGTCCGCCCGGTACGCCCCGGCTTGCAGGGAAGCAAAATGGGGCGGGTCGCCCAGGAAGCTCACATCCACGCTGATCTTGCCTTGAAACAACTGGCGCACCATCACCGGCTGGCCATCCTGTATGCGGTGCGACACCACATCGCTCACCAGCACACGGTTCAGTGAGGTCGCCAGCTTGGGCGCGAAGTCGCGCACCTGGTAAGTGTGGGGAAAAATCACCAGCCGTGAATTGCGGCGTGCAATCAATTGCCGCAGCGCCGCGGCATATCCGTCCGGCGTGTAGTTCTTCAATAGTTCGTGAGTAACGGCGTGGACGGCGGCTAGTTTTTTGCCGGCCATCTCGGCGGCTAGCCCGCTGATGTCCTGACCAAGTACCGCGGCCTCCACCGGCTGGTTCAACTCGGCGCCAATCTGCTGCGCGGCCGCCAGCGTCTCCCAGGACATCTTGTTCCACGCGCCCGCCCGCTGTTCCATCACCACCAGGATGCTCATAAAACGCGCGCCTCGAACTTCAGCTTCTCCACCAATTTTGCAGCCGCTTCCTTGGGCGGGCCATCGAACAACTGCGTGCGCTTGGTACGCTCTGGAACATAAATCCGGGTTAAGCCAATCGAAGCAGCGCCTGGGCTTGCGCCTAAATCGGAAACGGTCAGCCGTTTGATTTCCTTGTTCTTGGCTTTCTTGATTCCCATCAGCGTGGCGTAACGCAGCTTGTTGCTGCCGCTCTGCATCGTAAGCAGCGCCGGCAGCGGCATCCCCACGTGTTGGAACCAGCCGTCTTCGAGTTCCCGCTTCACCCGAATGCCGCTATCCGTTTTTTCCACCTGCATGATGATGGTCGCGTGCGCCAGTTTCATCAGCTCAGCCAGAATCACGCCCGTCTGCCCATAGCCCAAGTCGTCGGACTGCAGGCCGGTCAGAATCAGATCGGGCTTCTCCGGCGTGAGCGCGGCAGCCATTAACCGCGCGAGCCCCAGCGGATCGTACGCGCCTAAATTCTCTTCTTCGATGTGAATGGCCCGGTCGGCGCCCTTGGCCAGAGCCTCGCGAATGGTTTGCGTTGCCCGCGCGGGCCCGGCGCACAGCGCCACCACCTCTCCGCCGTGCTTTTCCTTCTGCTGCAAACCCTCTTCCAGCGCGTAAGCGTCTGGCTCGTTAATTTCGTAGCTCAGGTCGGCATCCTGTATCCAGGAGCCGTCCGCGTTCACGCGCAGCAGCGAATCCCGCGCGGGCACTTGCTTGATCGCAACAACAATTTTCATGGATTCCTATTCGTCGTAACGCTTGAAAATCAAGGCCCCGTTGGTGCCGCCGAACCCGAAAGAATTGGTGAGGGCGTGACGAATAGTAGCTTTTCGCGCCTGGTTGGGGACGTAGTCGAGATCGCACTCGGGGTCGGGCGTATCCAGATTCATCGTAGGCGGAGCAATCTGATCGCGAATTGACAGCACTGTAATGCCGGCTTCGAGGCCGCCGGCGCCGCCCAACAAATGCCCGGTCATGGATTTGGTCGAGCTCACCGGCACCTTGTAGGCATGCTCGCCAAAGCAGCGCCGGATGGCCTTGGTTTCGATGCGGTCGCCCATCGGCGTGGACGTTCCGTGCGCGTTGATGTAATCGATTGCAACTGGCTCGATCTTGGCGTCGCGCAACGCATTCCTCATCACGCGAAACGCGCCATCGCCGTCTTCGGAGGGAGCGGTGACGTGAAACGCATCGGCGCTCATTCCGTACCCCACCATTTCCGCCATGATGTGCGCGCCGCGGCGCCTGGCGGTTTCCAATTCTTCCAACAACACGATGCCTGCGCCCTCGCCCACCACGAAGCCATCGCGATCCTTATCCCACGGCCGCGAAGCCCGCTCAGGCTCATCGTTGCGCGTGGAGAGCGCCCGCATGGCCGCAAATCCGCCAATACCCATCGGCGAGATGCAGGCTTCGGCGCCGCCGCAGATCATTACATCGGCGTCATCGCGCTGAATAATTTTGAACGAATCGCCGATCGAGTGCGCGCTGGTGGTGCAAGCCGTGGCGGTAGCGGAATTGGGCCCCTTGGCTCCGGTGCGAATGGAAACATACCCGGAGGCCAGGTTGACGATCGTGGCTGGAATGAAAAAAGGCGAGATGCGCCGCGGTCCAAATTGCAGCAGGTTCTTGTGTTCGCGCTCGATCACCTCGAAGCCGCCGATGCCGCTGCCGATGTACACGCCGACGCGCTCGGCGTTATCCGCGTCCACCTTGAGGCCGCTGCCGCGCAGGGCGTATTCCGACGCCGCGATGGCGAACTGAATGAAGCGCCCCATCTTTTTGATTTCTTTTTTTTCGATGTAGGTGGCCGGGTCGAAGTTTTTCACTTCTCCGGCGATCCTGCAGGCAAATTCCGCCGCGTCGAATTGCGTGATCGTACCGATCCCGTTGCGGCCGGCACGGACCGCCTGCCAGGTTTCCTCCGTGCCGATGCCGAGGGCCGACACCAGCCCGACACCCGTGACTACAACTCTGCGCGACAAATCCGACTCTCCTGGGTCACCGCCGGCTACTTCTTTTGTGTTTTGGCTTCGATGTAATCGATCGCGTCTTTGACGGTATTGATTTTCTCGGCGTCCTCGTCGGGGATTTCCAGCTCGAAAGCTTCTTCAAAGGCCATGACCAGCTCAACGATATCGAGCGAATCGGCGCCCAGGTCGTCCACGAACGACGCGTTGTTGTCTACCTGGGCTTCGTCTACACCCAATTGCTCTACGATGATCTGCTTGACCTTTTGCTCAACGGCCATGATTCCTCCTGCTACTTTGGAAGCGAACTCATTGATTCTAGCGACGCCCGAGCCATCTGGCAAGTGAAGGACGTTGCGAGCCGCGGCCGAGGGGAGCGGCAGGCGTCTACGCGAAGCCTTCCCAGACCAGAGCCTGGAACCGCCGCCTGGTCCGGAATCCCATGCGCTCGTACAGCCCGACCGCGCTCTGGTTGCCCGCGGTCACCGTCAGGCTCACGCTATTCATGCCATGCTCGCGCAGCATGCCGGCGGTATGGCGCAAGAGTTCGTATCCGGCGCCGGTGCCCCGCACAGCAGGCGAAACACACACCTGGGTGATGTGGCCGGCATTGGGCGAAATGCGGCTGGCCAGCGAAATCCCGCACTGGCGTCCGGTTTCCATGTCGAACGCCACGAAGGAGGCCGGCTGAAAAAAGGCGCCGCAGCCGGGAAACTGAACGATGTTGTATAAAAACCGCCGCGCACCCTCGACGGAACGGTATTGATCGTTGATCTGGCCGTCGATGTGCCCCTGGTACGCCGCCGCGATCAAGTGAGCCGCGCCTTCCTGGTGGTAAGACGCCCAGCGCTCCAAATGAATGCTGCGCCTCGCCGTTACGGGCTCGAGCCGGCTGCGGCGCAAATCAAGTGCCATAAAGTTGCGCTCGAAGCTGGCAAGGTATGGCGCGAGCGGCGCCGCCGGACCGCGCTCGCCCAGAAGAATCAGCTGGGCTTCTACGCGCGTGACTTGCCCCGATGAAATCACGCCGTCGAGCGCGGCCCCCAGCAGCAGGTCCTCATTCTCGGCGGTTTGAAATCCCCGGCGCAGATAGAGATCGCCGATTAGCCCTTTTTGTTCTTCCAGCACGTAATAGCAGTAGCCCACGGCGTCGGAGCCATCCATGAGCGCGCAGCCGCTCAACGCCCGCAAGTCGACAAAGCGGCGCACCAGCTCGGCGGACTTAGTGAAATCCCAATCCAGCTCTTCGCGCCAGAGCCGGACTTCATCATCGAGCAGCGCGTCCAGCTGCAGCGACGCCAGCCGGCGCAGATCGACAAGCTGGAGGTGCGATACCCTGCTGGCTGGTTCGATCCGCGCTGCCATGAAGGCAAGTATACGCCGCGGCTAGCCGACTCGTTGCACGGCCTCCAGAACTTCCTGCATCGTAATTTGATCGACTTCAGGTTTGGCTACCACTGCCACGCGCGGCCCGCGCGGCGCCCACACGCGAGGATCGGCTGGGCCGAACAGTGCGACAACCGGGGTCTCGACCGCGGCGGCCAGGTGAGTGATGCCCGAATCGTTCCCCACGAATACGCGCGCCGCGGCTAGATGCCGGGCCAGCTCATACAGGTTGTCGATGCGCACGGCCCCATCGAGTGAGTCCTCCGGGCCGGCACACCATTCGACCCGCATGCCGCGCTCCAGAATGCGCGCCAGCTCGCGGAATCGCTCCAGAGGCCAGCGCTTGGCCGCGCTGCCGGCAAATGGATGTAGCATCGCGAATTCGCGCGGGCGTTGGCTCGGAACATGAATGCGCGGAATGGCCGGGGGCGCGCCGCCCACCTGCTTCAGGAAAAAATCCGCCGCGTGCACGGTGGAATCTTTGGGCGGCAGCGGGGCCAGAAACTCAAAGGGCAGGCCAAGATCGGCAACCAGAGCCCGGAACTCCGGTTGATTGGCGCCATACCAGGAAACAATGCCATCAAACTGGCGCAATTCTTCCACCAGACCAGGGCGCGGACCGAACGCAAGCATCTCCAATCCGGAAGCCGCGATGGAGCGCGTCCGATCCGCAAATGTTACGAGCGAAAGAACTTGCGACGGCGCCCAAATTTCCAAATAAGACCCGCGCATCCACTCCATCGCCGGCAGCGACAGAATGCAATCGCCAATGGCGCCTGGCCGTATGATGAGTCTTTTTTGCCCGGCCATTCATCCTAATCTTGACAGAGATTCGGGTACTGGTAAAATAGGGAGAGAGTAATCCCTTTCAATTCAGGCACATGCCCCACGCTGCTCCCATCCTCGGATTAGATCGCCAAGCCGGCATCCTCAGCTATATCGGCAACACGCCGCTGGTGCGCCTGGGGCGGATCGGCGCGGAGTATCGCGGCATCGAAATCTTTGGCAAGGCCGAATATTTCAATCCCGGCGGCAGCGTAAAGGATCGCCCGGCTTTGAACATGATTCTGGATGGTGAGCGCACCGGCCGCCTGAATCACCGGCGCACTATTTTGGATTCGACCAGCGGCAACACCGGCATCGCCTACGCCATGATCGCCGCCGTGAAGGGCTATCGCGTGAAACTGTGCCTGCCGCGCAATGCCTCCGAGGAACGCAAGCGGATTCTGAGCGCGTACGGCGCCGAAATCGTTTTCACCGACCCGGCCGAAGGCTCTGATGGCGCCATCCGCGCCTGCCGCGAAATTTTTCAGGCGAATCCGGATTTGTATTTTTACCCCGATCAATACAACAATCCAGCAAACTGGCTGGCGCATTACGATAGCACGGCTCCCGAAATTATCGAGCAAACCGGCGGACGCATCACCCATTTCGTGGCCGCGCTTGGAACCAGCGGCACGTTCGGCGGCGTGACCCGGCGTTTTCGCCAGGACATGCCGCAAATCAAATGCTATTCCGCGCAGCCGTCGAGCGGGTTCCACGGCCTGGAAGGCTTGAAATACATGCCAACCTCCATTGTCCCGGGCATCTACGACGACACCCTGGCGGATGGAAATTTCTGGATCGATACCGAAGAGGCCTACGGCATGGTGCGGCGTTTGGCCAAGGAAGAGGGGCTACTGGTGGGCGTATCGTCGGGCGGCAACGTGGTGGCGGCGCTCAAACTCGCCCGCCAATTGCATGAAGCCAGAGAGCAAGCCCTGATCGTCACCGTTTTTTGCGACGGCGCCGACAAATACCTGAGCGAACATTTCTGGGACGAGCAATGATTCAAATCGACAATCAGCCGTGGAGCCAAATGGTAGAGCACGCGCGCGCCACCTACCCCAACGAGTGCTGCGGCGCCATGCTGGGCTCGCTCGACGGCGGCGGCAAGCAGGTCAAAATCGCGCTGCCGCTCGATAACGTCTCGCAAGGCTCGCAGGCCGCCCGCTACGAACTGCGTCCCGAGGATTTACTGCGCGCCGACCGCGAAGCCCGCCGCCACCAAATGGACCTGATCGGCATCTATCATTCCCATCCGGACTGCGGCGCGTACTTCTCCGAGACCGATCTGAAAAACTCCTGCCCGTGGTACTCTTTTGTTGTTCTTTCTATCCAAAAGGGCGAGTTCGATCACGCCAACAGTTGGCTGCCCAATGCGGAACAAACCGCCGCGGAGAAGGAAGAACTCGTCTATTCAAGTTAATGTCGAAGTGACTTCGAGGTAATTATGGCAAAGGTTCTCATTCCTACCCCGCTGCGGCAGTTTGCGGGGAAGCAGGACGCCGTCGAATCGGCCGGCGCGACCGTGGGCGAAGTGCTCAACACGCTCACCAGCCAGCACCAGGAGCTTCGCCGCCATCTCTATAGCGACGAAGGCAAGCTGCGCAGCTTCGTCAACGTGTACCTGAACGACGAAGATATCCGCTACCTGGGACGCGATTCCACGCCAGTCAAAGATAGCGACGTCATCTCCATCGTGCCCAGCATTGCCGGCGGCGCGACGACCGAAGTGGCTCCGCAGCAGGACACGCTTTCCAAGGAAGAGATTCTGCGCTACAGCCGCCACCTGATCATGCCCGAAGTGGGAATGGAGGGGCAGCTTAAGCTGAAACACGCCAAAGTGCTGCTGGTGGGCACCGGCGGCCTGGGCGCGCCGCTCGGCATGTATCTGGCTGCCGCCGGTGTGGGGCGCATCGGGCTGGTGGATTTCGATGTCGTCGATTTCACCAACCTGCAGCGGCAGGTGATTCACGGCACCAAAGACGTCGGCCGCAAGAAGCTGGATTCGGCGATCGACACGATGCACGACATCAACCCGTACGTTACGCTCGACCGCCACGAAGTCGCGCTCACCAGCGAAAACGCGCTGGAGATTCTCAAAGATTACGATCTGGTCGTCGATGGCACCGACAATTTCCCCACGCGTTACCTGGTGAACGACGCCTGCGTAATCCTGGGTAAGCCGAATGTCTACGGCTCGATCTTCCGCTTCGAAGGGCAAGCCAGCGTGTTCGCCTATCCGGGCGGACCATGCTATCGCTGCCTGTATCCCGAGCCGCCACCTCCGGGCCTGGTTCCAAGCTGCGCCGAAGGCGGCGTCTTAGGAATTCTCCCCGGCGTGGTCGGCCTGATCCAGGCCACCGAAGCGGTGAAATTGATTCTGGGAATCGGCGAGCCGCTGGTCGGCCGTCTGCTGCTCTACGACGCGCTGGCCATGCGCTTCCGCGAATTGAAGCTGCGCAAGAATCCGGAATGCCCGGTCTGCGGCACGCATCCCACGGTTACCAAGCTCATTGACTATCAGGAGTTCTGCGGCTTGCCCCAACATGAGCCGGCGCCAGCGCCGGGAGTGGCTGAAGGCGAAATCGATCCGGTTGAAGTAAAAGCCAAGATGGATCGCGGCGACCGCTTCGTTCTCATCGACGTGCGCGAGCCGCACGAATATCAGATTTGCAATATCCCCACCGCCAAGCTAATTCCGCTGGGCGATTTGCCGAAGCGCCTCAACGAGCTGAATTCGGCCGACGAAATTGTGGCCCACTGCAAGAGCGGCATGCGCAGCGGAAAAGCAGTCGATTTCCTGAAGCAGGCCGGCTTCCGCAAAGTCAGAAACATGAAGGGCGGCATTCTGGCGTGGAGCGATAAAGTGGATCCGCGCGTGCCGAAGTATTAACTACCAAATCGTTTCGACAGGATATTTCCGCACGAGCGGATCCGCTGTAAGCAACGGAATCTGCTCCACGCGGGACTGCGCGACAAGGATGCGGTCGAATGGATCCACGTGATGCGCCGGAAGCGTTAGCGTGTCCAGCACATGGGCCGCAACGATGGCCATGGTTTCGACATTCAAGTGCAGCATCTCCGCGATGAAGAACTCCTTGGCCGCCGGCATGCGCAGCTTTCCTGCCTGAATCTTCAAGGTTATCTTGCAAAGACTGGCGGCGCTCAGCAGCAGCCGGTTGGATGGTTGCTCGATGAGCTGCCGCGCCTTGCGTGATAGTTTCCCGTTCTGCTCGCTGATGGCCCACAGGAACACATGGGTGTCGAGAAGGACCGTCATTCGCCGAGGAACCGATGCAGTTCGGCCTCAGTGAGCGGTTTTTCCCATCCTTCCGTGAAACGGATCTTGCCCGCAGCGTGGCCGAGTATGCGCTTGCGCGGCGCCAGGCGGATCATCTTGACCACGGGCTCGCCGGCTCTGGCAATGATCACCTCTTCGCCCATCTGTACCCGCTCGATGAGCTTCGAGAGATGCGTCTTGGCTTCATGAATATTGACTTCCATCCTCTTTTACTCTAGCTAAGTCTGAATGACTAAGTCAATGCTGCCGGCGTATCGTGCTACAATGCAACGCAGGCAGAGACGCTGCGCCGACCAGACTTTGTCGTGCCCCCAAAGCGGCCATCTCTAGCGCTTCCAAGCATCCATGGAGGCGCAGTGTGGTCACAGTCATCTCCCGGTTTCGAGTCCGCAACGGGCTTGAGGAACAAGTACGCAGAGCTTTTCTGGACCGCCCCCGGCTGGTGGAGAAAGCCGCCGGCTTCCACGGTCTTGAAGTTCTCACCGACGCCGCGGACCCCTCCGTGTTTCTGCTCGTGACGCGCTGGGCCGACCAGGCATCGTTCCAGGCATGGCATCGCAGCGACGCTCACCATCGATCCCACCAGATGATGCCGCCAGGATTGAAACTCGATGCCGCTTTCACCTCGCTCACGGTCGGAAACAGCATCGAGGATCCCGGCGGCGTCCACAGCCTGCGCGAGGCCATGCAAGGCCAGGCGAGCGCCATTTCGCAGTGGCTGATGGAATCGGAGGCGGTGTTGGCTTTATTGCTCGCGCCGGACGGCGCAATCCGCGCCCGCAATCAATGGGCCTGCCGCTTCTTCCCTCCCGATCCGGTGAACAATCCCGCTCAAAGCATTTGGCATTATCTGGCCTGCTCCGACGCCCAGCCCCTGCGCCAGCGGCTGTTGGATGGAGCCCAGCAGGATGGCCGTCTGCTGCTGAATGTGGCCCACGAGGGGCGGAATCCGATTACGTTGGACGTTGGGCTGGTGCGGTGCAACGGGGCGACCCTGCTGCTGGCAACGCAAGAACAGCGGCACGATGAGCAGTTTCAGACCGAGATTGTCGCGCTCAGCAACGATTTGTCGCTGATGATGCGCGAGAGCGCGCGTAAGAACCGGGAACTCAAGGAAGCCAACGAGACCATCGAGCGGCTGGCCCGTGTGGATGCGCTGACTGGACTAGCCAATCGCCGGACGCTCAATGAGGCCTTCGCCCGCGAGATTGCTCGCGCGGACCGGATACGGGAACATCTGAGCGTCATCATCGCCGACCTGGACCACTTCAAATCCATCAACGATGAATACGGCCACCTGGCAGGCGATCAGGTGCTTGCCGGCGCGGCGGCGGTTTTCTTGAGCCAGTCGAGGCCGTATGATCTGGCAGCCAGATACGGCGGTGAGGAATTCGTCCTCCTGCTACCGGGAACCACGGCTGGCGGCGCTCTCGTCATTGCCGAGCGCATTCGTAAAGAGGTCGCGGAGCTTCGCTTCGCCGGATGTCCACGGCAGGTTACCGTGAGCCTCGGCGTCGCCAGTTGGATGGCGGGCGAAACGTCTGAAGAGCTGGTTGCCCGCGCCGACGCGGCGCTTTACATCGCCAAGGGCGCCGGGAGAAATCGCGTCGAAGCCGCTGCGGGCGTTCATGTGTAGACAGCTAGGAGAGGCTGAGCAAACTATGGCTGAATCTGTTTCCGATCGCTTCCGGATTGTCCAAAAGATCGCCGCTGTGAAGCAAAACGTGGCGCAGGCGATCAGCGACGAGTTCTTTGTCAACCATCCCGAATGGGCCGCCCGCTACGGCGAGCGCGGCCGTTCGATCTGCACGGCGGATACTTGTTTTCATCTGGAATTTCTGGCGGGAGCCATCGAGGCCGGGTCGCCCGAAGCGTTTGCGGATTATGCGCGCTGGACGGCTAGAATGCTAAGCGCGCGCGAGGTGGCGGCGCATGCGCTCGACGAGAACTTTGTACAGCTTGGCAAGCATCTTTCCCCGAAACTTGCGCCCGACGAGCGTGAATGGGTTTTGACTTTTCTGGCACGCGGCCGCGCAGCCTGTTTGCAGCCTGAGCCCGCGTCCACCGCCCCGCCAACCGGCGACCGCCTGGAGCTGACGAGGAAGGTCTTCATCGCCGCGATTCTGGCCGGTAACCGGCACGCCGCGCTCAACATCGTTGAAGAGGCTTTGAGAGACGGCCACAGCCATTTGGATATCTATGTCGGTGTTTTTACTGAATCACTGCGGCGGGTGGGCGAGCTCTGGGAGCTCAACAAGATCAGTGTCGCGCAGGAACACATGGCGACAGCGATAACCCAGTACGCCATTGCCGCTATCTACCCGCGCATGGTTCCCGCAGCCGGTCATCGCGGCAACATGGTAGTCACCGGCGTGGCCGGGGAGCTGCATCAGGTCGGCGCCAACCTGGTTGCCGACGCGATGGAGGCCCACGGCTGGACCGTGCGCTTCCTGGGCACCAATCTGCCCCATTCCTCGATTCTTGCTGCCGTCGAAGAGATTTCCGCCGACATGCTCTGCATCTCCACCACTATCGTGGCCAACCTCCCATCCGTAGTCGATCTGGTGGAAACGGTGCGCCACAAGCTGAAGGAGAGTACTCCGAAAATTGTGTTGGGTGGAGCGGCCTACCGGCGCTCAAGCCAATTTGCGGCCGAACTGGGGGCAACCGAGGGAGGCACGGATCTGCGCCGCGCTCTGGCCCTGTATTGCGGTTAAGGCCGCAGCGTCAGCCCTGCGGCGGCAGGCACTTCATCCGCTTCGATCGAGTAGACTAGCCCCATGCGATTTCTGCTCTGCCTGCTGCCTGCCCTTCTTGCCGCTCAGACCTACGACATCGTTCTGCAGCGCGGCCGGGTGATGGACCCCGAATCGGGCTTCGATGCCGTGCGCAGCGTCGCTATCGCCGGCGATAAAGTCGCCGCCATTTCCGAGACGCCCTTAAGAGGCAAAGTGGAAATCGACGCCAGCGGGCTGGTGATCGCGCCTGGTTTTATCGATCTGCATCAGCACGGGCAAACTGCCGAAGCTTACCGGTTCAAAGCCATGGACGGCGTCACCACGGCCCTCGAGCTCGAAGTGGGCGTTTCTCCGGTCAGCCCATGGTACGCCGCGCGCGAGGGCAAATCGGCTATCAATTTCGGAGCCAGCTCCGGACACATTCCCGCCCGGATGGCGGTCATGAAGGACACGGGCAATTTTCTCCCGCGTGATTCCGCCATGAACCGGCCGGCCACTCCGGAAGAGCAGAAAGCCATCGAATTCGCCGTGCAAAAAGGCCTCGACGAGGGCGGGCTCGGTCTGGGCATGGGCATCGCCTATACACCCACCGCCAAGCCTGAGGAAATTCTGAATCTGTTCTATCTGGCCGCCAAATTCAAGCGGCCGGTGTTCGTTCACATGCGCTCCGCGGGCGACGCGATCGCGTCATTGCAAGAGGTGATCACCGATGCTGCTGCGTCCGGGGCGCCGCTACACATCGTGCACATCAACAGCTCTTCCGCCGCCAAGACTGCCGAGACGCTGCGTATCGTCGAAGGCGCACGCGCGCGCGGCCTGGATGTATCCACCGAAGCGTATCCTTACATCGCCGGCGCCACCCGCATCGAATCCGCGTTGTTCGCCGACTGGGAGTCTCAGCCTCTTAGCTATTTCGGAACCCTGCTCTGGCCGGCCACGGGCGAGCGGCTTACCCGCGAATCGTTTGCGCGCTACCGCCAGCAGGGCGGCACGGTGATCATCTTCAGCAACACAGAAGAGATGGTGCGCCTGGCAATTGCCAGCCCTTTTGTCATGGTCGCCAGCGACGGCAATATGGTCCATCCCCGCGGCCCGGGAACTTACGCCCGCATCCTGGGTCGCTACGTCCGCGAGCAGAAAGCTCTGTCCCTGATGGACGCCATCCGCAAGTCTTCGCTCATGCCCGCGCAGCGCCTGGAGGCCATGTCGCCGGCGATGCGTCTCAAGGGCCGCATAAAAACCGGCGCCGATGCCGACCTCGCCGTGTTCGACCCTGCCACCGTCATCGACAAATCCACTTTTGAAAGTCCTCTTCAATACTCAGAAGGCTTCCGCTATGTTCTGGTAGGCGGCACTTTTGTGGTTCGCGATGGCCAACTGCAGCCCGTGAACCCAGGCCGGGGAATTCGCGCGCGGTAACTTCCCGCTGTTTTCCGAGTATTCCCTCCTTGACCGGCCTAACCGCGCCGCCACCACGCAGTCTAAGGGACAGCTATGAGCACTCTCTGGAATGAACTCCGCTACGCCGTTCGCATGCTGCGCAAATCGCCGGTTTTCACGGCGATAGCCGTTCTCTCGCTAGCCGTGGGCATGGGCGCCAACACCGCCATCTTCTCGCTAGTGGACCAGATTCTGCTCCGCCTGCTTCCGGTGAAAGAGCCCGAGCAACTGGTGCTGCTCAGCATGAAGGGCGCGCACTACGGCAGCAATTGGGGCGGCAACGCGCTTTCCTATCCGATGTATTCCGATTTTCGCGATAACAATCAGGTGTTCAGCGGCATGTTCTGCCGGTTTCCCACTGCAGCCAGCCTCACTTTTGGCGGACAGACCGAGCGGGTCGCGGCCGAATTGGTCTCCGGCACATATTTTCAAGTTCTGGGCGTAGGCGCGTCCCTGGGACGCACGTTCACCCCAGCCGAGGATAAAGTTCCCGTCGGCCATCCGCTGGCCGTGCTCAGCTATTCGTACTGGAAAACGCGCTTTGCCGGCGATCCGGCAATCGTCGGAAAGACAGTCGTGATCAACGGCAACAATATGACCGTGATCGGCGTGGCGCAGGAAGGCTTCGACGGTGTCGAGCTCGGTTACACCACCAAGATCTTTGTGCCAGTGATGATGAAGAAGCAGATTACGCCGCTTTGGGATGGCATGGAAAACCGGCGCTGGCGCTGGGTGAATGCCTTTGCCCGCTTGAAGCCCGGCGTCACCATGACCCAGGCGCAGGCGAGCTTGCAGCCGTTTTTCCACGGCATGCTGGAAATGGAAGTGAAAGAGGCGGCGTTCCGTAATGCGTCGCCGGAGGCCCGCCAACGTTTTCTGCAGAATGTCATCGAAGTACTGCCGGGATCGCAAGGCCGGTCCTATCAACGGCGCACGCTGAAGACGCCGCTCTGGGTGCTGATGGCCGTCACCGGCGGGGTGCTGCTGATTGCTTGCGCCAATGTCGCCGGATTGCTGATCGCGCGCGCGGCCTCACGCCAGCGGGAAGTCGCCATCCGCCTCGCGCTCGGCGCCGGGCGCTTCCGCATTATCCGCCAGTTGTTGTTCGAAAGCCTGCTGCTGGCGGGTATGGGCGGAGTTCTGGGACTGGCGCTGGCCACCTGGACCAACCGCTTGCTGCTGGCGATGATGCCGCCCGAAACCTCATCCCTCAATCTATCGACCACACCAGATTGGCGTGTGCTGCTATTCACCGGCGCGGTCTGCTGCGCCACCGGTATTCTTTTCGGCCTGGTGCCGGCGCTGCAGGGAACCCGCCCCAATCTCGCGCCGACGCTCAAAGACCAGGCCGGAGCCGTAGTGGGCGGTAACGCGCCGGTACGCATGCGCAAGGCGCTGGTGACCGCGCAGGTGACGCTTTCCCTGTTGCTGCTGATTGGCGCGGGTCTGTTCATTCGCAGCCTGCAAAATCTGCGCGAGCTCGGACCTGGGTTCCGCCCCGATCACCTGCTGGCGTTCAACATCGACCCTTCGCTCAACGGGTACGACAACGAGAGATCTAAAGCGTTCTATCTGCGGCTCACCGATACGGTCGCGGCAATTCCCGGCATACAGGCAACCGGTCTCGCGTCCATGCGTATTCTCGAGGACAACGAATGGGACAGCGGCGTGACAGTGGAAGGCTATGCGGCCAAACCGAATGAGGGACCGCAGCCCTACATGAACTCCATCGGCCCCGGATACTTCGCCACCCTCGGCGTTCCGATACTCTCCGGCCGCGATTTCACGCTGCGCGACACGGAACAAATCAAACACGGCCCCGATAAAGACGACTTCACGCCGCGCGTGGTGATCATCAACGAAAAATTCGCCAAGCGCTTCTTTGCCGGCGTTGATCCGATTGGCCGTCACGTCGGATTTGGATCCGATCCCGGCACCAAGACGGACATGGAAGTGGTGGGAGTCATCAAAGACATCAAGTACACCAACGTGCGCGACGATGTGCCGGTGCAGATGTTCATTCCCTATATGGCCAACCGTTTCGTGGGCGGCATGACCGTGTATTTGCGCACCTCGCTCGATCCCACCCAGGCGTTCTCCGCGGTTCGCTCGCAGGTGCGGCAGCTCGATCCCAATCTACCGATTTACGCCATGCGCACGATGGATGAACAGATTTCAAATTCGCTGCTGATCGAGCGCCTGATTGCCGGATTGTCAACTATCTTCGGCTGCCTGGCGACCGTGCTGGCCACCATCGGCCTCTACGGCGTCATGGCGTATACGGTCGAGCGCCGCACGCGCGAGATCGGCATTCGCATGGCGCTGGGCGCGGTGCACGGCGACGTGATTTGGCTGGTGATGCGGGAAGTGCTGGCGCTGGTGGCGATCGGCGTGGTAGCCGGCCTGGCAGCCACGTTCGCGCTCACCAAATACGTGCAAAGCCAGCTTTTCGGAATCACGCGCACGGATCCGATTACGATGGTGCTGGCCACGCTGGGCCTGGCAGCGGTGGCATGTCTGGCGGGATATATCCCGGCGCTGCGCGCCAGCCGGAGCGATCCCATGCAGGCGTTACGATACGAGTGAGCGGGCGGGTTTGAAACTGTTTCAAACCCGCCCTTCAGACCGCCAAACGGCGCGTCTCGGAAAGCAACGGCTCCGCGCGCTTTAACGCCTGCTCTTCGGCATCCTCGCGCGTCGCGCCCGTGGTTCGCGCCAGATTCGCTCCGGGCGACACGTGATCAATCTTGGCGTGATACACCCCGCCCAGGCGATAGCTGGTCAGATTCACCGGCCAGCCGCAGACTTCGAGCTGGCGCTCGCGGGAATCTTCTACTTTGGACGTGCTCCAGTTCTCCACATAGTTGCGGGCTGCATCGGGAGTCGTCACCGGCAGCCCAGCCGCTTTCCACGCCCCGAATCCGCCGGTGACATTCATCACCTGCCGGTAGCCGGCGCGCTGCAGCAGGCTGGTGGCGGCGGAGCTGCGATAGCCGCCCGCGCAATGCACCACTATCGGGCGCCGCGAATCCAGATCGTCCATCATGCGCACTAGCTGATTCAGCGGCTTCAGCACAGCGCCTTCGATGTGGCCCTCCTCCCATTCGCCTTCCCGGCGGACGTCCACCACCTGCACTTCGCCTTTGTGCTCTGCGAGCAAACGCTGCAGCGCCTCCACGGAAATTTGCGGTACTTGCTCCAGCGCCAGATTCTGCTGCTTCCAGGCCTCAACGCCCGCATAGCCAAGCACGCGCTCAATCCCCACGCGCGCCAGGCGCAGCCGCGCTTCGTGCGCTTTTTCCGCGTCGTCGGCTACGATAATGATGCCGGTTTCGAGACCCAGCAGCGTGCCCGCCCAGGCCGCGAACTGTCCGGCAAGCGCAATATTTATCGACCCCGGAATGTGCCCGGCGCCGAATTCGGCCGCCGCGCGCGTGTCCAGAACGATCGCGCCTTCCTGCTGGCGGCGCAGCACCGTGAACGGATCGAGCGCTTCGAGCGCAGCCAGCTCGCCCAGCGCTCCGGCGCCGGTGCGATTGATCTCGGCATCCTTCATGAAATAGCCGGGACGCTCCGGCAGCGAGTCCGTAAGCAAGTGCACGAATTCATCCTGCGAGGCGGCTTTCAGCGCATAGTTGAATTGCTTCTCGTGGCCGATGGTGGAATGGCGTTCGGCGCCGATCTGGCGTCCGCACAGCGAGCCCGCGCCGTGAGCGGGATAGACCTGCACGTCGTCCGCAAGCTTGAGCACCTTCTCATGCAGGCTGTGATAAAGCAGTCCAGCCAGCTGTTGCGGCGTATGGCCGGGCGAAAGATCGGGACGGCCCACGTCGCCGATGAACAACGTATCGCCGGTGAGGACCGCGAAGGGTTCAGCGGAACGCTCGAGATCCGTGACGACGATGCAAATGCTTTCCAGCGTATGACCCGGCGTTTCCAGAAAGCGCAGCACACAGCGGCCGAAGCGGACTTCGTCGCCCTCCTTTACCGGAACGTGAGGAAACGTGGCGCCGGCTTGCTGGCCTAGATAAATCTTGGCGCCAGTGCGCGCGGCGAGTTCCTGATGGCCGGAAACAAAATCGGCATGCAGGTGGGTTTCAATCACGTGCTGAATGCGCAGGCCGTGCTTGGCGGCTTCCTCGATATATAGATCTACGTCGCGCTGCGGATCGACGACGGCCGCGATACCGTCGGAGCCGATCATGTAGGAAGCATGCGCCAGGCAACTGAGGTAAAACTGCTCAAAATACATAGCCGACCACAGTATAACTCCGGCAGAGTGGGGCAGGTCCCCGACCCTGCCGAAGTGAAGAACTGGCAGGTCGGGGACCTGCCTCACCTGGCCGTCAGAACGGACTTGCGCTAATACTTTGATAGGATAAAGTTCTGCGGATCGGTATCCACACGTCCAGCGCGGGATCCCTGGAAAAAGCGGCGTTGAAGGCGGCTGAGTTGGGAGCGAATACCTTCCAGATTTTCTCAGCCAGTCCCAGGATGTGGCGGGCGCGCGCGAGCGTTTGGACCTCCGTCCGCTGGCAATCCACGTGAACTACCTGATCAATCTGGCGTCGCTCGACCCTGAGATTCGCGGCAAATCCATCGCCGCGTTTCGCGGAGAATTGGATCGCGCTCACGCCATCGGAGCCGAATACCTGGTGACCCATCCCGGCAGTTACCGGGGCCACTCCGTCGAGCAGGGTATCGCGGCGTTCGCGCGGGGCATGGTGGAAGCGGCCGGAAACATTCAGCGCGACGTCACGGTGCTGATCGAAAACACGGCCGGGACGGGCGCGCAGATCGGCTCGCGCTTCGAAGAACTGGCGCTCATTTGCTCCCACGTCGCGCGCGAATCCGAGATGCCCATTGGCTACTGTCTGGACACGTGCCATCTTTACGCGGCGGGGTTCGATATCGCGAGTGAAGCCGGCTTGCGCCAGACTATGCATGACATCGGCGCGACGCTGGGCTTTGAGCATGTCCGTGTGGTGCACGCCAACGATTCCAAAGGCGCGCTGGGATCGCACCTCGACCGCCATCAGAATATTGGCGAAGGACAGATCGGCACGGAAGGATTTCGCCGCATTTTGTCCCATCCGAAACTGCGCAGCAAAGCGTTCATCCTGGAAACGCCGGTGGACGAAGACGGCGACGACCGCCGCAACGTCGAAAAGTTGAAAAGCCTATGCCCGAAAGAGCGTACGACCACAACCAGATCGAGTTGAAGTGGTTCGAGCGATGGACCCGCGGCGATCTTTATCGCGCCGAGGAAAACTCCGCCCGCCCGAAATACTACGTGCTGGAAATGCTGCCGTATCCATCGGGTGAGCTGCATATCGGACACGTGCGCAATTATTCCATCGGCGACGCGCTGGCCCGCTATAAGTGGATGCGCGGCTTCAACGTGCTGCATCCCATGGGCTGGGACGCCTTCGGCCTGCCCGCTGAAAACGCGGCCATCGCCAACAAAAGGCCGCCGCGCGAGTGGACCCATTCGAACATCGCCAAGATGAAGGCCACCCATCGCCGCTTCCAGTTCAGTTATGACTGGGACCGCGAAGTCACCACCTGCGAGCCGGAATATTACCGTTGGAACCAGTGGTTTTTTCTGAAAATGATGGAGCGCGGCCTGGCCTACCGCAAGAAAGCGCTGGTCAATTGGTGCCCGGAATGCGCCACAGTGCTCGCCAACGAGCAGGTAGTGGAAGGCTGCTGCTGGCGTCATGAAAAGACGCCGGTGGAGCAGCGTGCGCTCGAACAGTGGTTCTGGAGAACCACCGCTTACGCCGACGAACTGCTGAACGATATCGCGCGCCTGGAAGGCGGCTGGCCGGAGCGCGTCCTCACCATGCAGCGCAACTGGATCGGGCGCTCGGAAGGCGCCGAAATCGATTTCGCCTCGGAATTCGGCCCGATCCGCGTCTTCACCACGCGCATCGATACCATTTACGGCGCGACGTGCGTGATCCTTGCGCCGGAACATCCGCTGGTCGCAGCCACCGCCGATGCGGCCCGACGCGCTCGCGCCAAAGCCATGGTGGATGCGCGCGCGACGAAAAAGCCGGACGATCTGGCCAAAGAAGGCTTTTTCACCGGCGCGTATGCCGTCAACCCTTTCAGCCAGGAGCGCGTGCCCATCTGGGTGGCGGATTTCGTGCTGATGAGCTACGGCACAGGCGCCATCATGGCCGTGCCGGCGCACGACGAGCGCGATTTTGAATTCTGCTCGAAATACGGCATCGCCATTCGGCCGGTCATTCGCCCGGTAGACGGCGCGCTGGCCGTTCCGGCGAGCATGAAAGAAGCGTTCGGCGACTACGGGATCCTGGAAAACTCAGGCGAATTTTCGGGTCTGGCGAGCGAAGACGCCCGCCGGAAAATGACGGCCCACGCCGAGCGCGCCGGTATCGGCAAAGGCGCAATCACGTTCCGCCTGAAAGACTGGGGCATCTCGCGCCAGCGTTATTGGGGAACGCCGATCCCGGTGAGCTGGCGGATGTGCCGGAGTTCGTAAATGTTCCCTGTCCGAAGTGCGGCGGCGCCGGGCGGCGCGAGACCGATACGATGGACACGTTCGTCGATTCGTCCTGGTATTTTTACCGCTACTGCGACGCGCGCAACGACAAGCAGCCGTTCGATCCCGCCAAAACAGAGTACTGGTTTCCGATTGATCAGTACATCGGCGGCGTCGAGCACGCCATCCTGCATCTGATCTATTCCCGCTTTTTCACCAAAGTAATGCGCGATCTGGGTCTGGCTTCCCACAATGAGCCGATCAAGCGCATGTTCACGCAGGGCATGGTCACGCGCGACGGCGCCAAGATGTCGAAAAACAAGGGCAACGTAGTCTCCGCCGACGGGTTCGCCGACAAGTTCGGCGCCGATACCGCCCGCCTGTTCGCCCTGTTCGCCGTGCCTCCGGAAAAAGACATGGACTGGACCGACGCCGGCGCCGAAGGCATGTACCGCTTTCTGGGCCGCGTGTTTCGTTTCGCCACCCGCAACGCGGAGCGCGCCCGCTCCGGCGCGGCCGGCTCTCCGGAATCCGACCAGAAAGCTCTGCGCAAGCTGCACCAGACCATTCGCAAGATCAGCGATGATTTCGAATCGCGCTGGCATTTCAATACGTCGATTTCCGCCATCATGGAGCTGGTGAATCTGCTGTATGCGGAGGAAAGCCAGCTCTCCGCGGCCGCGCTAGCCGAAATTCTGGAGAAACTGACGCTGCTGTTGGGGCCTTTCGCGCCCTATACGGCGCAGGAGGTTTGGGAAGAACTGGGCAAATCCGGCCCGGTTTTCAAGCAGGCCTGGCCGGCGTACGATGCCGAACTGGCTAGAGAAGAGGAAGCCGAAGTGGTGGTGCAGGTGAATGGGAAGCTGCGCAGCAGGCTGCGAATGGCTTTCGGTACACCGGAGGACGTGCTCAAGCAGCACGCGCTCGCCGACCCCAAGGTGCGTGCGTTTGTCGAAGGCAAGGAAACGGTCCGCATCATCGTGGTGCCCGATAAGCTGGTGAACATCGTGGTGAAAGGATAAGTGGGGCAGGTCCCCGACCTGCAATTTAACCCAGGCCCAAACCCGGGACAGCCGCCATGTTTCGCGAGTTACAGTGAACTCTGGACGGGAAACATGCCGGCTGTCCTGGGGTTTTCTGCCCTAGTGGATTGTCGAATGCTTCGACGCCTCAAGCACATCGTCCACGCGGCTTTTCAGCTGTAGCCCGAGAAATCGCTTGGCGACGATCGGGGCCCCGGGCCGAATCTGGGTGGTAGGCTGCGCTCCTTCGTCCATCAGGTAAAGGACGGGAACCGTGGGCCAGAGAATTTCGAATGCGTGGGCGAGCCGGGCGCCGCTAATACCGGGCAACGCAGCCCCGGTTAGCAGCAAATCCACGTGCCCGTGCCGCTCCGCGGCCAGGATAAGCGCTTCGAAGCCGTTGTCGGCTTCAATCACGTCGTATCCCTCGGCCGCCAGGATCTTGCGGCAGGACGCGCGCATCCCGCTTTCGTCATCCACCAGCAGGATCACTTCACTTCTACTGTTCCAAGCTACATTCATGGCGCAAACTCCCCGGTCAGCTTTCGGGGTTCATTGTTGAAACTGAAGCGATCATACATCGGCAATATTCGGGTGGCTCATAAGAATCGACTACGGCAATAATCGGATTTGGCTGATGTCAGGTTACAGGCAAATCCTGACTTTTGCAGAAGTCTAGCGCCGCGCCCAGTGCACCGCGATGCCGCCGAGCACAAAGCCGCGCGATCGAACTTCACTAAAGCCGGCCGTCCGCAGCAGGGAGGAAAACTCTCCCATCGAAAGAAAGCTGCGGACCGAATCCCAGATATAGGTGTAGATTCGCGGTTTCCCGTGGAGAAGCAGGCCCCAAAAAGCTCCTTGCACGAACAGGTACCCCAGGTAGAGGGGGCGAAAAACACGGTTTTCAGGCAGGAAGAAGTCCAGGCTGACCAGCAACCCACCTGGCTTGGTTACGCGTTGAATCTCCGCCAAGGTCTGGTTCAAGTGCGGAAAGTTGCGCAAGCCGTACCCGACCAGCACGCAATCGAAAGTCCCGGCGGCAAAGGGCAGACAGGCGGCATCGGCGCAAACCGCTTCGGCGGCGCCATCGGCTTTAGCCAGGCGCAGCATCGGCTCGGTCAGGTCGAGTGCAACCACGTGGGACGCGGCATGGGTCCGCCGCAGCAGGCGGGAAAAATCTCCGGTACCACAGGCCAGGTCGAGCGCCCGCGAGTTCGGGCGAAGCGAAGCTCCGGCCACTCCCGTGGTTTTCCACCGGCGGTCCATGCCGAACGAAAACAGGCGTGTGACCAGGTCGTAGCGCGGCGCCACGGCAGTAAACAGCTTGCGCATCAGATGCTGGTTGGTCTTTTCCTTGGGAGCCATGCTTTTTTAGATTCCTCGCGAGAACAGTTATATCAGCTTGGTAGTGCTAGAATTGCTCCTTCAATGAAACATCGCGCGCCCGCTCTAGAAATTATGGACGATCCCAGTGTTCCCGACGACGTATGGGAGAAGTTTCACCAGGACTTGAGCCGTTTAGAACGTGTGCTGGGCTGTCATCGTACCGTGATCCGGGCGTTGCGGGAAGATTCCCCGCCGGCCGCCAGCGTGCTGGATATTGGCTGCGGCAGCGGGATGCTGCTGCGCAAAATTCGTCAGGACCTGGGTGTTCCAGTGGCGGGAATCGATCTTCGAGCCCCCCGGAACGCCGAGCCCGGCATCCCGATCACGATGACCGATGCGGTGCGCGATCCGCTGCCGCGGGCCGACGTCGCGGTGTCGGTTTACCTCGTCCACCATCTCTGCGAGCGCAGCATTGTCGATCTGATTCGCAATGTGGCCCTGACGTCGCGCCGTCTGATCCTGCTCGATCTGGTGCGCCACTGGCTGCCGCTGGTGCTGTTCAGCGCTTTCCTGGGCCCGCTGTTCGGCCTCATTGTCCATGCCGACGGCTGCCAATCCATACGCCGCGCCTATACACCCGGCGAGCTGCGTACCCTGGTGGAAGAAGCGATTCACGGATCGGGCGCGCGCGTCCGCTATTCCGTTTCGCCCTGGTACGCCAGCCAATTAGTTGATATAACCTGGTCGTGAATTCTATGCGCCGCCGAACCTTTCTGGGGTTGACTCCCCTTCTCTCTCTGCCCGCTCTGCCGTTTCAGCAGGAAAAGAGCAAATTGAAAATCACTGGGGTGCGCGTGGTTGAGCCTAAGCCCCGCCGTCCGCTGCCCGCCTACACGCCATCGCCCGGCTCCTGGTCGACCGGCGATGTGGAAGTGGCCAACCCCATGTCGATTTATCCCCAGTACAAGCCTAAGCGCTCGCTGTTCATGTCGGATAAAATTCCCAGCTTCACGGTGGAAATTTCAACCGACAAAGGCGTTAAAGGCTATGGCAACGGCGGCCCCGGCGGCGGCGCGATCGTCGAAGGGCACCTGGTCAAGCTGCTCATGGGCGAAGACCCGTTCGACATCGAGCGCATCTGGGACATTCTCTGGCGCTCCACCATGTATTACGGCCGGGCGGGTGTAGTGATCAACGCCATCAGCGGAGTGGATTTGGCGCTGTGGGATTTAGTGGGCAACGCGCTCGGCATGCCGGTGTACAAGCTGCTGGGCGGAGCGACCAAGCCGCGCCTTCCCTCCTATTGCACCGGCAACGATATCGAACAGCACCTGGAATTCGGGTTCAAACGGATGAAGCTCGCCATCCCGCACGGCCCGGCGGACGGGCGCGAAGGCATGAAGAAAAATCTGGCGCTGGTGAAGCGAACGCGCGAGCTGCTGGGCCCCGACGGCGATATTATGCTCGATTGCTGGATGGCCTGGACCGAGCGCTACACCATCGAGATGGCAGAGATGCTCGAGCCGTACCGTGTTTATTGGATGGAAGAAGTGCTGCAGCCGCACGACTACGCCGGCTTCGGGCGCTTGAGCGCGCAGATCAAATCCACGCGCATCGCCACCGGCGAGCACGAATACACGCGCTACGGTTTCCGCCAGTTGCTGGAGAACCGCTCCGCCTCCATCTGGCAGCCGGACGTCAATTGGTGCGGCGGCCTCACCGAGCTGCGGCGCATCGGCGCGCTGGCTGCGGCTTACGATATCCCCGTGATCCCACACGGCGGCGGGTTGAACGAAGGCGTGCATTTCATCACGGCCACCACGAACGCACCCTGGGCCGAGCTGTTCATGCCGCCCCCCGGCGGGCCTCGCGAAGTCTACCAGCGTTTCGAGGAAGACAAACGCATCACCCGCGGGGAGGAGGGCATCTATATGCAGGCGAGAGATAAACCAGGGTTTGGGTGGGATTTCGTAGTGTAAAAACGAAGAAATCTCTCGCAGAGGCGCAGAGTACGCGGAGAAAAACTTAAGAAATTAAGAAAAGGGGTTGTGTTAGTAGTTCTCTGCGTACTCTGCGCCTCTGCGAGAAATGTGTTTCTTACTTTCCCCGTAAACGGAACGTCACCCCCACCACCGCCGTGAATGGGTACGCCGGCGTAGCGTGAATGCGCGCAAGCACCGGCCCGCCCGGCGCCATCCGCGATTCGAAATAATTCTGCGTCTCGTAATAGTCGCGATCCGTCAAATTGTCCAGCGACAAATTGAACTCGACGCCGCGCCGCACCTGCTTGTCAATCCCTAAATCGAAAACCGTGTGCCCGCTCGCCGCAATCGATGGATCATCGCCATCCAGCCGGTAGTGATTGATCGCGCGCATGCGCAGCGAACCGCTCCATCCATGCCACCCAGCCAGTGTCAGCGCGGCGTTAGTCACAAAATGCGGCGCGCTATCCACATACACTCGATGATCGCCTCCCTTAAAGAACGCGTTGGCGATTTTCGTCACCCCGGCGTTCAGCGAAAGATGATGCGTGAGTTCGACCGACGCCTTGGCCTCATAACCATAGGCGCGGCTGGGGCCCTTGAACTCGAACGTGCCATCGTCGGGAATGTAGACCTGCTCGTTGGAATGATCGATCA
>JACPNO010000031.1 GCA_016185465.1 Candidatus Solibacter usitatus | reverse complement strand
TCGGTCGCGAAATGCCGCATTTCAGGCAGACGATGCTCCACTTCTTAATGTGAAGGAATAGTTCCACCCAGCGGAGCCGCTTCCGCGCTTCTGTGTCCATTTGGAACAGAGTAGCTGGAAACGATGTCTATTGACCACACAACTTATGGGAGGGGGCAGTTAGGGGCGCCGCCGCGCTCATGAGCTTCACCACCAACTACTTGTCCTTTACTTATCCTTGCTAAGCTTCCGGAAATACTCGGCTACCGCGTTGGCGTAGCCTGCCGGCACCGGTTGCGACGCGCCGCTGCGGACATTGCCGCCTTGCTTGTCGTCCACCAGGCGGCGTAGCTGCAACTCGATCTGCTCGATCTCACCCAGCAATTGGTTCTTGATGCGTTCGTCAAGCAGCATGCTGCCGCCGGCCATGCGCTCGGCTTCCAGCGTTTGCCACTGGCGCGCCAAACTCTGTATGTCGCGCGCGATGTCGCGATTGCCTTCCAGCGGAAGCTGGGTTAAATTGCGCACGCCCTCGCGAATCGAGCGCTCAATGGCCGGGTCGTAGCCGTAGGCTAAACTGCCGCTGGTGAACGGCCCGTTGGGCGCGCCGGACTGGCCGCCACTCTGCCGGCCTTGCCCGCTTGTTCCTTGTCCGCCCTGTCCCTGGCTGGATTGCCCTTCACCGGATTGGCCCTCGCCAGATTGACCCTTGCCCTCCTGCTGCCCTTGGCCCTGCCGTCCCTCGCCGTTTTGTCCCTTTTCACCGCGCTGACCGGCGGATTTTCCCGCCTGATCGCCTCCAGGCCTGCGTCCCATTTGTTCCAATTGCCGGCGGAGCCGTTCGGTTTCCGCCAGTGCCTGCTCCAGACCCTGCCCGCCGGGCTTGCCCTGACCCATGGCGCTCTGAGCCTCTCGCACTTGATCGCGCAGCCGGTCGAGCCCTTGCTTCACCGGCGCTTCCCGCGACAGCGCGGCCTGCCCCATGCCACGCCGTAAAGCTTCGGCGCCCCATTTCATTTTCAGACCCAGCTCATCCTGCTGCATGCTGCCCAGAGCCTGGCGCAGCTTGCTGGATGCGCCGCGCTCGGTGCCGGCCATGTCGCGCGCGGCCTTTTGCATTTCGCGCTCGAGCTGCTTCAGCTCTTCCAGCATTTTGAGTTTTTGCTCGCTCATCGCCGCGCCTTGCTGGAACTGCTCGGCGAGCGGTGTCTGCGGCGGCTGGCCCGGCGCCGCGCCAAAAGCCTTTTGCATGCGATTGGCCAGCTCCTGCTCCTCTTCAGCCAGCTTCTGCGCTTTGCGCGCCACTTCGCCCAGTTGTTCGCCCGACTGCTGCTGGTGCATTCTCGACAGCGAATCCTGCGCCTCGCGCAGCCGCTCCGCCGCCCGGCGCGATTGCGCTTCGCCTTCCGGCGTGGCGTTGCTTTGCGACGATCCGGCGCTGCGCATGTCGCGCGTCGCTTCCGCCAGCCGCTGGATAGCGCGATCGAGCGCCGCCGACTGCGCGCTGCGCCCGCCAGAGGATTGCCCCCCTTGGCCCTGCTGTCCCTGTTGTCCTTGCTGCCCTTGCTGCCCCTGCTGTCCCTGTTGCCCTTGCTGTTGTTCCTGTTGCTTCGCCAGCTGCTCCAATTGCTTTTTCAGCTCCTCGGCTTCCCGGCGCAACATTTCCTGCTGCCAGCGTTGTTGAAACGCCTGCTGATTCTTGCGCTGCTGATCGGCCAACTCCTGCTGGCGCTGCGCCAGCGCCTTCAGCTTCTGCAGAGCTTCATCGATCTGCTGCTGGCGCTGATCGGCCGAAGCCGATTGCTGCCCGCTCTCGTACTGGTTCTTCTCCGTGTCCAGTTCCAGATCGAATAAATTCTCCAGATCGCGGCCCGCGCCGCCGGCTCCACCGCCGCCGCCGCGATTGCCGAACGCCACCTGGATATCCCTGAAAATCGCCTCCGCGCGCGAAAGGTGCTGTAGAGCAACTTGTTCGGGCGGCAGAGCTCCCTGCCACTGGCGTCCGCGCAGCTTGGACGACGCTCCGGTCATTGCTTCAACGGCCTTGTCCATTTCCTCGGCGAAATTCTTGAACGCCGGATTGGTTGAGCCCACTTCACGGCTGCGCATGCGCGCCGCGAGCGAACTCGCCTGGTCGCGCAGCTTCGCCTGCGTGTCGGCCAGAAATTTCGCGTTTTCCGCTTCGGCCGCCGCAGTCTGCCCCTTGCTCTTCACCTGGTTCCAGGTGGCCACGATGATCTCGCGCTGGCGGGCGGAAATGGATCCCTGGTCCTCGCCGCCCATGCCGCCGCCTCCCATCTGCTGGGATTGCGTGTAGGCGCGTTCAAACGGCTCCGCCAGCACGAAGAACATGTCGGTGTTCGCGGTCGAGCGGGCGTCGCGCGCGCTGGCATACATGGACACCACATCGCCCGGCGATAGTTTGAAATCTTCCAGGTTCAGCTGGGTTGAGCCCTCGGCCGTCTTGCGGCCCTTTGCATCGGCCAGGGACACTGTTTTTTCCGGGCCGCCATTCACCGAGTAATGCAGGTCGAGGTTCTTCAATCCGAAATCGTCGTCCGCCTCAACCGCTACCGTCACTTCTTCCAGCGGATTGACCTTGGCGTCCCGTCCCGGCCGCGTGATGCGCACGTTGGGGGGCGCGTCCTTTTGCGCCTCGATAAAATAATCCTCGCTCAGACGCACGCCTTCGCCCTGCTCGAACGAGGCAACGTGGTACAGGCCGTCCTTCTGAATCGGGACCCGCGCCTTGCCGTCGCGCAGCTCGATCTGGCTGCCGTCGTCCAGCACCAGCGCGCCCTTGGGCAGCGGACGGTCCGTATCCACCGCCACGTCGGCTTGCGTGCCTTCCACCGCGCGCAGGTCGCCGCCCGGATCTTCGGTCTTGTCCGGCAGCGCCGTCCAGGCCGGATAGTGGTACGTGACGCGCAGGCGCTTCACGCCGGGCAGATCGATCACATTGAGCTTGTAATGCTTGGAACGGACCGAGCCCGCTTCCACGTAATATTCCAGCCCCTCGGGCACCGAGGCAAACAGAAATTCGTAGCCGCTGCCGCCGGGCTCGGGCCGCATCACGACTTCATCCCATTTGGAAGAGCTGGTGAATTTGGCCAGCAGCCGCACGCGATCGCTCTGGAAACCAACCAGGCGCGCGCTCACCATCATGTCGGCTTTGCGGCGCACGGTCTTATCGCCCGGCTTCACCACGATGTCGTAAAACGGCTTGACCTCTTCCTTCGGAATGGCGCCCCATAGCAGCGACGTGCCGTAGCCCATAAACCCGGGGCCATACGTTCCCAGCCACACCAGCACCAGCACTGATGCAGCGGCGGCGGAAACAAAACTCAGCACATGATTGCGCGGTGCTACCTGCTCGGGTTCACTATCGCGCGCCACTTCCAGCGCATCTGTCGCCAGCAATTCCAGAAACGGATCGCCGGGAGTCTGCGCCGCGCGCTCCGAGAAAGTGAGCAGCCGCTCTTCGAATTTTGGAAACTGGCGTTCGGCCGCGCGCGCCGCGCGCTTACGGTTCAAGTGCAGCAGCGGAAGCACCAGCCCGGCGCCCAGCGCAGCCGCCAGCGCCAGAAAAAGCAGCACGCGGACGCTCACCACGCTCCCATTCGAGAACGCATAATGATTGGCGATTAAGACGCCCGCTACCGTGAACCCGAGCGCGGCCCCTGCCGTCAGCGCCGCCCCGCGGCTCCAGGTGAGCACCTTCAACCGGCGCTCGACCCTTCCCAGATACTCGCTCAGTCCCTGTAGTGGATTCATGCCGCCTCTTTATCCACCGCCAAATGGCGATTTCCCACCAGCGTTTCCACGACCGCCATTGCCAGCACGGCGATCATTACGTACCACCAGAAATCGACAGGCTTGGCCTCATCCGTACCGGCCCCGCCAGCCGCGCGCGTTCCCTGACCTGTATTTTCCCACAGCGCCAAAGTCTCCCGCGGAATCACCTCGAAATCCGACTCGTGCCGGTCCGCATTCACCGCCACCAGCTCATGATTGCCGCTGGGCCGCCGCACATCGTAGAAGCCTTCGCGATCCAGGCGGATATTCTGGGCTTTGGTGGCTTCCGTCAGCGACAGCACCCGCGCGCCGCCGGGGTCGAGCACTTCCGCCGCCGCGCCCTGCTGACTTCCCGAGCGCAACTCTAAAAACGAACCCACCGTGAAGGAGATGGAACGGCTGTCCAGGCGTCCCATATAGTGCGCCGTCTGATCCACGAAGGGCACGAAGGAAGCATGCACCGGGAAATCGTTGGCGATGTTGTCAAACGTCGACGCAAACACCAGCACACGTCCCTCACCCACTTGTTTTTCGAGCAGCAGCGGCGTGCCGTCGGTAAGCCGCGCAGCGATACGCGCCTGCCCCGGCTCGACGCGCACCATCTGGTAAAACTTCACGTCGTCCCAGCGATTGTTCTGCCCGATCGAAGGATGAGCGGCGTCGGCAAACGCCACGGTTTGAAATCGCTCGCCCTCCGCGCCCGCATAGCGCGTCTCCGTGATGGCCTGGTCGAAAACCGGGACGCGCTTAGCCAACGCGCCGGCGCGTCCCAGAGCGATCCACACTGACCCGCCTGCCCGCGTGTAACGCACCAGCGCCTGCTCGAGTGGCGTCGAAACCAGCGACACATCCGAAAGCACCACGAACGCATAACGCGCCAGAGCAAGATTCGCGGCTTGGTCCGAGGCAGCCGGATCGAGTGTGAACGCGCCATCGCCTGAGGCGTCTAGCGCCGCGCGGAAATAGAGCAGGCCGCGCGTGTTCGCCGGCTCATGTACGAACAACGCGGGCCGCGGGTCGGCGCGCTCCACGGAAAAATTGAAATGATCGTCGGCCGGAAAATCGTCGCCGCTGTCGATCCGGATTTCGCCGCGATTCATCCCATGCGGCGCATCGAGGGTAAGAAATTCCGCCGTGCCGCGGCCATTAGCCGGAACCTCGACGGACTTGGCGGCGATCTCTTTCCCGTTCAGCAGCAACGCCACGCGCCGCGACGCCCGCTGGGTTCCGAAGCCCGCCACCGTCGCCTGGATACGCACTTTCTTGGGATCGTAAATGCGCCGCGGCGCTATCACGTTCTCCACCGTGAAATTCGCCAGCCGCTGCCCCGCTATCGCATGATTCACCAGCCGCTCGCCATCCGCCAGGCGCAAATCCATAAAGCTGGCCGGCAGCGAGGATTTCTGCATATCGGAAAATAAATGCGCCTCAACCGGCAGGGCAGAGGACTGCGCAATCGACCGCAGCACCCGCGCCAGCTCCGCATAAGAGCCGCGCTCATCCGACGGCGCGATCGCGCGAATGGCCGCGCGCACGGCCGCCATGTCGCTGCCCGGTTCGCCCAAAACCCGCGCCTGCCCGCCGAAAGAGAGAGCCTGTGCGCGATCCTCGCCGTGCAATCCCGCCAGCACGCCCTCCGCTTCCGATTTCGCGCGCTCCAGACGGTTGCCTTGCCGCATGCTGAAGGAATTGTCGATGGCTAAAATCACCAGGCGGCCGCCGCCGGCTTTGGCTACGGTCGTCGAATGAATGAACGGGCGCGCGAACGCCAATACCAGCAGCAGGATCAGTGCCGTGCGCAGAGCGAACAACAGCAGGTAACGCAGGCGGCGGTGTTGCACCGAGCTCTGCGTGCGCTTCTCGAAGAACATCAGCGAGCTGAACGGCGTGGGCGTGGTCCGGTGGCGCTGCAGCAAGTGCAGCCAGATCGGAATTCCCACCAATGCCGCGCCCGCCAGAAACCATGGGGCCAGGAATCCCACTACATCCTCCCCTGCCGAATCGCCATGTATTCGCGCAATCCCTCATCCAGCGGGCGGCTGGTGTCCATCAGAAAATAATCCAGACCGGCGGCGCGCGCTTTGGTTCGCAGCTCTTCGATGTGCGACTTCATCTTGGCGCGGTATTCGCGATGGGCGTATTCCGGCGATACTTCGAGCGTGCCCTTGGTTTCCATGTCCACCAGCAGCAGCGGCTCGTTGAATTTGGGAGTGATTTCCTGCGGGTCGAGCAGATGAAACAAGATCACTTCATTGCCGCGATAGCGCAGCGGCTCGACCGTCCTGATGATGGTGTCCGGCGTCTCGTAAAAATCCGAAAGTACCACCACCAGTCCGCGCCGCCGCAGAAAATTCTGAAAGTGGGCAAATGGTTTGGCGAAATCCGTGTGCGTGCCAGGCTCGGCATGCTCGATCGCGTGCAGCAGCCGGAACAATTGGCCCTGGCGGGTGGAAGGCGCGACGTAATTCTTGACATCTTCGTCGAACACGATGAGCCCGGTGGCATCGCGCTGTTCACCGGCCAGATACGCGAGCGATGCCGCCACGTAGCGCGCATAGTCCAGCTTGCTGACGGCGGCAGTCTTGAATGCCATGGACGCGCTGGTGTCCAGCAATAGCACCAATTGCGTGTTGGTTTCGCCGCGGTATCGCTTCAGAAAGCACTTCTCGGTGCGGGCGAAAACATTCCAATCGACGTGGCGCAGATCGTCGCCGGGGCTGTAGGAGCGGTATTCGGCGAACTCCTGGCTGAATCCGAAATCGGGCGAGCGATGCAGGCCGGAGACGAATCCATCCACCACGGTCTTGGCAATCAGGTCCAGTCCCGACAAGCTGGCGAGCGTAGCCGGGTCAAGGAAGCGCTGCAGCATGGGCCCTCGTCATTCCCCTCGCGGCGCCGGCTTCCAATCCAATAATTTCCGCAGGATGTCGTCCTGCCGCAGGCGGTCCGATTCGGCGTGAAAGTTCAGCAGAATGCGATGCCGCAGAATGGGAGTGTACAGCGCGCGGATATCCTCGTAGCTGACGTGATAGCGGTTCTTCATCAGTGCGCGCGCCTTGGACGCCAGCACCAGAAACTGCGCGGCGCGGACGCTGGCGCCATAATTCACATACTTTTGGACGAAGTCCGGGGCGCTTTGGTCCCGGCTGCGCGTGGCCCGCACCATATCGATCGCGTAGCGCGCCACCGGCTCGGCAATGGGAACCATGCGCACCAGGCGTTGAAACTCCAGCACTTCGGCGGGCGTGGTCACCGGGCTGGCCTCCGAAACGTGGGTGGTGGTGGTGAGATCGACCACCTGCATTTCTTCCTCCGCCGACAGATAATCCAGCACCGTGTTGAACAGGAAGCGGTCCAGCTGCGCTTCCGGCAGCGGATACGTACCCTCCAGCTCAATCGGGTTTTGCGTGGCCAGCACGAAAAACGGCGCCGGCAGCTTGTAATTGTTGCCGCGCACCGTGCACGCCATTTCCTGCATGGCCTCCAGCAGCGCCGATTGCGTCTTGGGCGGCGTGCGGTTGATTTCATCGGCCAGAAGAATGTTGGCGAAAATCGGCCCGGGCACGAATGTCCACGTGCGGCGCCCGCTAGCCTGGTCTTCTTCGATGATGTCGGTGCCGGTGATGTCGGAAGGCATCAGGTCGGGAGTGAACTGAATGCGCTTGAACGCCAGGCCGAGGGTATGCGCGATGGTCCGCACCAGCAGCGTCTTGGCCGTGCCGGGCAGCCCGGTGATCAGGCAATGCCCGCCCACAAACAGCGCGATCATCACCTGTTCAAGCACTTCTTCCTGGCCGACGATCACGCGGTGAACCTGCCGCACGATCTCCGCCTGCACTTCGCGAAAGCGGACGACCTGGCTCCGCAGAGTTTCTGAATCGATCTGGGGGGTGGCTATTGTGGACATGAAAAAGTTTTCCGTTTCCTCGTGCCTTTCATTTCTCTGCGTCTTACCGGGACAACTCCAGCAGCATGCGCTGCGCCGGCCGGAAGCCAGGCGCGGCTTCCAATGCCAGTAGCAGCTGTTCTTTGGCGTCCGCCGGCCGGTCGGCGCTGCGGTAAGCCCTTGCCAGATTGTAATGCGAAGCGGCCAGATCGAGTGGTTTCGAGGCCAGCGCGGCCGTGAATTCGCGAATCGCGCCCTCGCGATTTCCCTGGTCCAGCCAGAGCCCGCCCAAACGCTGGTGCAGCTCCTGGTCTACCGGAAAAATATAGGTGATTCGGTCGAGCGCCTGCGCTGCGTCCACAGGCCGGTGCGCTTCTTCCAGCAACGTAGCGAGTTTCTTGAGCGCCGCCGGATTGCGCCCGCCGGCTTTGGCATAGCGCTCCAGCTCCGCCGTGGCCGCGGCTTTGTTATTAGTGGCCAGAAATGCCTCGGCGCGCAATTCGTACACATTGCCGGTTTCGACAAATTCCGGATACAGATCGCGGATCGCCTCTGTTTTTTCGATTGCCTCTTGCGGCTTGCCCGTTCGCGACAGTGCCACGGCCGCTTTCAACTTATCGCGCCACTCGTCGAATCCATCGATGGTCTTGCGCGTCTCGGCGTCTACCGTTGCCAGAAAATCGCGATCGAAATCGGCGGGCTCCATGCCCAGGTCTTTGCGGATCACCGCCGCCGTCGACGCCTCCGTCCCAAAATCGTGCATCATGGCCAGCAGTTTGTCGTAACCCCACCGCTTGGCGATGTAGCTGCAAATGCGGCCCGCCTGAAAATAGGAAACCACTACTTGCTCGGGATAAGTCGGACGCACGAAGCCGCGATCCAATTCCGCGACCGGCAGCAGCTTCTTGTTCTTGATGGCGCTCAGCGTGTGCGGATCCAGGCGGTCGCCCCATTCGGCGGAAACGGCCGTCTCTTCGTAAACCGCCATACCCTCGGTGAACCAGCGCGGCACGCGATGATTGGTCGCTGCCAGCACGTAGACGTGGCTCAGCTCGTGCCACATTGTGCTCGCCCAATGAAACGATCCGGGCGGCCGTCCCGAGGGGCTATCCATCGCCACCACATAGCCGAACGTCACGCCCAGCACGCCGCCCAAGCCGGGCATGCCCATCGTGCGCACGGCGAAATCTTCGTGGTCCGGATAAACCTCGAGCTGCACGGGGCGCGTGAGCTTGAGCTGGTATTTCTTTTCGTACGTGGCCATGGCCCGCTTCAGCTCGCTCTCAAAATAGGGCCGCAGCAGCTCGGCTTCTTTCTTGTGCAGCTTGAGAATGATGTTGCCGGTTTTGAACGTGACGAAGTTTTTGTAGCTGTCGATCAGGCGCAGGGTGTTCGTGGTCACATCGTCGCGGAAGTGATTGGCATAACAATTCTCCAGCTCTTCACGCGCCTCGCCTTCTTCGCCCAGGCGCATCAGTTGGACGCCAAGCTGCGAGCGCGCGCTCCACAGATCCGGCTGAACTTCCAGTGCCTTGCGATAAAACGCGATTCCCTCTTCGTAGCGGCGATTGAGAACCGCAATGTGTCCGGCCAGCGCGTAACCCTGCCCATAGTGCGGGTCGGCTGCGACAATCTTTGCAAACCAGGGCGTGTCCTGCTTGCCATCCAGCCATTCGACAATGCCATGAATCGCCATGGCATTGAAGGCGCGCGGCGAAATCGCCAGCGCTTTGTCCGCTTCCTCAATCGCTTTGGCCGGATTGCTGTCCTCGAGCGCCAGCCGCGCCAGCAGTTCGCGCGCTTCGACCAATTTGGGATCCGATGCCAGGGCTTTTTCGGCGAACTCGACGGCGCGGGTTTCGTAGCTGTCGGCGGCGACCAGCGCCAAGCCCAGTAGCGCTCCGGCGTGATCTTTCTGAATGGCCAGCGCTTCCAGAAACAAGGCGTTGGCGTCGGCGCGGTTGAAGCGCTCCAGAAAAAGGCGGCCCCAGCGGACTCGGTATTCTGCGTTCTTGGGATTGGCGGCAACCAGGGCGCGAAACGTCTTATTGGCTTCCTCGTAGTTGCGCGCTTTGCGCTGCGCCTCGGCGCGTTCCAGGGTTTGCGCCTGCAGGGCCGCTGCCGCGCACAACACGACCACGCATTGGAAAAGTCGCGTCACTTATCCAACTCTTCCTGCGTCTTAGCCAGTTCCAGCAGCAGCGCTTCCAGGCCCTTCTTATATTCTTCGGCGGGCATCGCAGCTTTTTGGTACTTCAGCTTGTCGATTTCCTGCTCCAGCTCTTCCTTCTTATCGAACAGCTTGCGTTTCTCCGGAGTGGCCGCGGCCGCCTGCGCCGACCCCAAACGCAGCAGTGGAAACGCCGCCGCGCGCAGACCGTTGCCGTTCTCGGCGGCCGGCGCGCGCACGCCTATACCCACTCCGGTATCTTCCAGCAGCGCGTGTTCGGTGGCCAGCCGTTTCTGGGTTTCGTAAAAATTTGCGGTCTTCTGCTGGGCATAGCGGAAGGCCTCGAGCGCCGAAATCGTATCGTTTTTGTCAGTGTCGGCGGCTGGATCGCGCAGTGCTTCCAGCCAGTAGCGAGTGAACACGGTGGCATTTTTCTCGCTGCCCGTCTTGGTGGCGGTGATCAGCACGCGGTTGGGATGCACCAGCGCATTGATCGACCCGCCGCTCGCGCTGGTCATATTCACCACCAACTGGCGTGAGGCGCGAATCTTGTCCAGCAGTTTAGCCAGATCGTCAGCCGACAAATCCGGACCCGGCAGGTTGATCTTGTAATCGAATCCGTTAAACGTGCCGTGCCCGATCAGCATGACCACCAGCACATCCTGAGCCGTGGCTTCGCCGGCGATCTTTCCCAGCAGCGCGCTAATCGCCACGCGCGTGGCGCCAGCGCCTTTCAAGGTCTCGATCTTGCCCTCGCCGCCGGAGGCTTTGAGAATTTTCTCGATATCGGAGGCCCACATTTCGAAATGCTGCTCGTAATCCGGCTCACCGCCCAGGCCCGCGATGGTCACGTAATAAGTCGCCGCCGGCGCGCAAATCACGGCAAATAAAAACGAGGCGAGCAGGCGTCTCATACCACGCCCCACTTCCTGCGCAGCAGCCATTCGGATGCGCGCAGCAGAATTGCGGCTAGAAATACGATGGGCATGTCCCAAAGATCTTTGGTTTCCCGAATGGTGATGCCGGCTTCGGAATACGAAATCTCCTCCGCCAGCTTGGAGGCGTTCTTCCCGGAATAGTAGCGCCCGCCCGTCTGCTGCGCCAGCTTTTCCAGCAGTTCACGGTTCTGCGCGGAGTGAAAATTTTCCGCGATGCCATCTTCGCGCCGGAAAATCACCACATCCCGGCCGGCGTCGGCCTTGTCCTGCTGCACCACCACTTCGGCCATGTACGAGCCGGGCTTCTCGGCCGCCCATTCCGCGCTATACACGCCCTCTTCAAGCGGCACCGGCGTAAGCTCAACGGTGTCCGCCGTTCCATCCGGCCCCGAAATGTGCGCCTCCACGCGGGCGTTCGAAATGGGCTTGAAGCTCTTATCGCGAGCCTCGGCCCGCAGCACAACTTTGGTGTCGTCGGATAGCAAACTGCGCGGCGTCGACGCCATCACCTGGCCGGGCGATTCCGACACCAGCCAGCGCAGCAATTGCTGCCAGAACATTTCGTGGGTCTTATCGGCCAGCGGTTGCAGCATCTGCCAGCGCCAACTTCCGCTGGTGGCGAACAGCGCCGTCCGTCCCCGGCCGTAATTCTCGACCACCAGCAGCGGGGAGCGCTTGCCCGCCGCGACGACATCGAGCAATACCGCCGCGCCCAGCTTAGGCTCGCCCACCTGCTGGTAATCGGCGATCACCGGCATCTTTTTCCAACGGGCGGCATTGGCTTCCGGCTTCTCTTCCAGGCGCACGATCAGGTTTTCGCGCCCGCGCTGGGTGAGCTCGGCAGTCGCGTTGTCACGGTGAAACGTGCCTTTGGTTTCCGGGATGCGCGCCGGCAGCAGCTCCGCCAGCGGCGAGTGCGCCCAGCCGCCATCGGAAAGCGCCGAGCGTCCGCCCAAAAACAGCAGCCCGCCTCCACGGCGGTTTACAAATTCGCGAATCAGCTCCAGTTGAGCCGGGGTGAAATATCCCGCCTCCACGCTGCCGATAATCAGCGCGCTGTATTCGAACAATTCTTCCGCCTTCGCGGGGAAGCCTTCGTCCAGCTTCTTCTTATCGGCGTTGTCGATGCCTTGCCAGTACAGTTTGTTCTGGGTGGTGCGCAGCATGCTGACGATTTGCAGATTGCGGTCATCTTCCACCCCCCGGCGGATGAATTTGAACTCCCAGCGCGGCTCGCCCTCTACATAAAGAATGCGCGGCTTGGAAGCGTTGACATTCACCAGCCGCGTGACTTGATTGTTTTTCAGATTCTCTTCGCCCGGCAATGGGTCGACCGTGAATTGGAAGGTTCGCGGACCGGCCAGGCCGGCATTGAACACGATGGATTCGGTCTGCGGCGCGCCATCGGCTTTGAAAACCACTTCCTGCGTAGCCAGCACCTTGCCGCCGTCGCGCACCGTGAGACGCGCCTTGTCGCGGCTATACCCCGATTGCTGAAAGGTCACCTGCGCGTCCAGGCGCGAATCGGGCAGCGCGCGAGCCGCGAGCGATACCTCGGAGATCTCGACATCCTTGGCGAATTTCTCCCGTCCGAAGCCAATCGTGTGGACCGGCACGCCGGCGCGGCGAATCTGCGCGATGGTGTCCAGATCGATACCGCCCGAGTTATCGGCGCCGTCGCTCATCACCACCACCGCGCCCAGCGGCAGCGTGGCGGCTTCGGCCAGCGCCTGCTTCAGGCTATCGGGAATGCGCGTGGCTTCCGACGCCCCGGTGAGCTGCTCCGGCTTTTCAACGCGCTCCAGGTTCTTGCCGAACTTGTACAGGCGCACCTGAAATTTCTGGCGCAGCGCGGTAAGCAGAGGTCCATTCAGCAGGTCCTTAGCTTGCCCCAGCCGGGTGGCGCCGTCTTCGCTGATAGCCATGCTGCGCGAATCGTCCACCAAAACAGCCACCACGTTTTGTTGGGGGCGCAGCGTGGCGATGCTGATTGCCGGATGCCACAGCAGGAACAAAACCAGCGCGACCAGCGCCGTTTCCAGCAGCCAGATCGCCAGGGGGCGAAAGCCGGTCAGCAATCCACGATTGCGCTGGACGTTCCAAGCCAGAGCGGCCGCCGCCGCAACCACCACCAGCGCCAAAACCCAGGCCGGCCACGGAGCCAGGAACACGAACTGTCCTTTGGCAAAAATCGTAGTCGGATATTTGAATAGAAACTCGAACATGGCTTGAGTTTTCGCTGGAGTTCGTCGTTAATGCGTCATGGCATAGATGATGTAGTTGATCCCGAGGCGAAAGGCCTGCGAGGCTGCCTTTTCGGGATATTGCGGTGAATCCGCCCACTCCCACGCATCGCCATTGTCCTGGTTGTGGCAGATTCCGACCATGACCCGGCCGCGATCGTCATAAACGCCCTTCCATGTGGGAACCACTCCATCATATTCATACGTGCGTCCGCTGCCGAAAGTAACGGTCCCCATCACTTGAATTTTCTCATCGACGTCGTAGAGCACGTGAAAGATGGCGTCTTTGGCCGGAATATCCACCACCGGACGGTCGGGGAAAATGCGCCTCATCCCGTTGAGAAAAATCTCCCACTCGAAGGTGCCGTGGAAGTCGTCCACCATCAAAAAACCGCCGCGCAGCAGGTAATCGCGCAGCTTTTTGCACTGGGCATCGGTCAGATCCCAGTGGCCGACTTCAACCGCATAAACCCAGGGCCAGTAATAGATCTCATCGTCATCCAGATCGAGGTCCACGACTTGCTCGGCGGAGCGCACGTGCAGACGGGTCAGCCGCTTCACCCCTTTTACAAATGTGCGGTCGGCTTTGGGAAAATCGATGCCCCAGGAACCGCGGCCCCAATAGCCGCCGTAACGGCCGGAGGGATAGCGCAGACGCGCGAACGTCCATTCTGTTTTTTCATCGAACCCCGCGGGCACTTCGGTCGGGTTGACTTCCTCGTAGGGGTAGGTCTTGAAGCCGCGCTGAGCGAACAGCGCCGTCAGGTAGAGAGCCGCCGTGACTGTTATCAGAAATACGGACCGGAGGCGCATCTAACCCCTCGTGCCTTCAGGGTATCACGCGTGCGCCGGGCCGGAAGCCACCAGCGCTTTGAGATTGCGCCCGCAGATCATGCTGCCCAAATGCTTGTCGCCGGCCGGCCCGGCCCAGTGAGTTTCCAGGCTGATGTAACCCCGATAGCCGTCAGCGCGGAGCGCCCCAATTTGCCCCTTCCAATCGACCCCGCCTTCCCCCAGCGGCCCCCAAACCGGGCGGTGATCACGCACAAAACAATCTTTTGCATGCACGTGAACGATGCGGCCGGCGGGCAGTAAACGGTAGCCATCGGGGAAGGGAATTTCGCCCGACAGATACGCGTTGGCCGGGTCCCAGACCACTTTCAGATTCGGATGATCGATCGCGGCCAGCACGCGCGCCGTCTCCTCCGCGGTCGAGATATTGCAGGCGTGCTCATTTTCCAGGCCGATGATGAGATCGTGCGCCTTGGCTTGATCGGCCAGCTCGCACAGCGCGCTCACCACGCGCTCGAAGCAGGCATCGGGCTGCAAAGTCCGCCAATAGGAAAAAACGCGCACGATGCGCGCTCCGGTAAGCCCGGCGATGGCGAACGCGCGGCGGGCCAGACGCGGCTGATCGGCAAAAGTATAGTTCGACGCGAACATATCCTGCTGAAAGCGCGGATCGATGGGCGGGGCGTCGGGCAGCGTGCATTTCAGCACAGGCGACGCGATCGAAATCACGTGCAATCCATGCGCCTCGACGATTTGCCGGGCGCGCGCCAGCTCGTCATCGGTTAGGTCGATGATGTTCTTGCCGAACAGCAGGCGCAGCTCGGCGCCGCGCATTCCCAGTTCCGCCATCGAGCGGGCGGCGGTTTCCAGGTCGGGCGAAAATTCGTCGGTGATCGCGGCAGTAGGGAATAGTTCAGCCATGAAGTCGGTATTCTATCGCGCTTGCGTGAAGCGTCCGCAAGCGAGTACCATGAAGTTTCCTTCCCGGTTCTCAAGAGGTTCCAAAAAGAGCAAGCGGCAGTGTAACCATGCAGAAGCACGGAACGAAGACCATTCTCGCGGTCATGAGCGACTTATTTTTTTCAGTGAAGATCAGCGACGCAGCCAAGCGCGTGGGCATGACCGTCGAATTCGTGAAGGATGCCGCCGAGGTGCTGACCAAGGCCAAGACCCTTCCCACGTTGATCATTTTCGACTTGAACTACGAGCAAGTGGACCCGCTGAAACTGATTACCAAGCTGAAGTCGACGCCTGAGCTGAAGCGCATCAGCGTCATCGGTTTTGTCTCGCACGTGCAGGGGGAGCTGAAGCAGGCGGCGCACGACACCGGTTGCGATATGGTGCTGGCCCGCTCGGCGTTTTCGCAGAACCTGCCACAAATTCTCAAACGGCATTCCGGAACGGTGTAGGCAGAGGGCGGGTTTGAAACGTTTCAAACCCGCCCCTGCGAGCAGGGTGTAGGTTGAGGCCGAATGTAGGGGCGGGTTTCAAACCCGCCCTCTTTGAGTGCGCAGAGAAAATCGATTGTGATAATTACCCCTTGCCGGCGGTTACGGTTTCGGCTTGCATGGCTTTCTGCAGCGAATCCAGCACCAGCGCGATATTTTCCTCAGTTGAAGACGACCCCATCAGGCCGATGCGAAACACTTGACCGGCAAGCTGCCCGAAGCCGCCCAGGATTTCGATGCCGTCGACATCCAGCATGCGCTTGCGGACTTTGGCGTCATCGACGCCGGCGGGTACACGAGGCGATTGCAGCGTCCACAGCCGGTTCTTAGGCTCGGCGACATGCATGCGCAAACCCATTTTCTCGATCGCGGCGACGAACGCCAGGTGATTGCGGCGGTGGCGCTCCCAGCGCGCCTCCATGCCTTCCTCGACCGCCAGCGCCAGCCCTTCGCGCAAGGCGTAGAGTAGGGAAATCGAAATCGTGTGGTGATACTTGCGGCCCCGAAAATACGTGTCTAGCAATCGCAGGTCAAGATACCAGGACTGTACCGGCGCAGCGCGTTTTTCCAGCCACGCCCACGCGCGCGGCGAGACCGTGAACGGCGATAGTCCCGGCGGACAGCTCAGTCCTTTTTGCGAACAGCTATAGGCGATATCGATTCCGGTGGCGTCAACCTCTACCGGGATGCCGCCGAGCGACGTCACGCAATCGGCGATCACCAGCGCTCCGGCGTCATGCGCGGCCTGGCAAATCGCCTTGCCCGTCTGAAACGCGCCCGTCGACGTTTCCGCTTGAACGTAAGCCACCACCTGCGGCTTTTCACGGCGGATAAAATCGGCCGCCTCGGCGTCGCCATAGACTTCGCCCCACGGCTTTTCGAAGCGAACCACGTTGCCGCCCTGGCGGCGCGCCATTTCCGTTATGCGGTCGGAAAAAAAGCCGTTGGCGAAAACAGCGAACTTAGCGCCAGGCTCGGTGAAGTTGGCAATAGCAGCTTCCATGCCGGCGCTTCCGGTGCCGGAAATCGGAATGGTGAATTCGTTCTTGGTGCCGAACGCCACGCGCAGCATCTGCTGGATGTCGCCGATAATCTCCAGACAGTAGGGGTCTAGATAACCCACGATAGGTTTGGCCATGGCCGCATAAACGCGCGGCGCAACCATGCTCGGGCCGGGGCCCATCAAGAGTCGTTTGGGAGGATTCAGTGGATTCATAAATTGCCTTGAGCGAAGCGGCGGAAAAAGCTATCGTCGTTCCAGCGCGGCCGCGCGGTTTGATTGGCCACTGCTTCGGCAATGCGCTGCAGCAGGCCGTTGAACTCGCCGGCGGCTTTCAAATCCACCGGCTGTTGGAGATCGTCGGAAGGCGCGTGGTAGCGGTCTGTAAGCCACTTCTTCACAATGGCCTCTTCGGGCGACCCGGGAGTGTAGCCTACTTTGAAAGCGAGCGCGGGGATGCCCTGGCGGATAAAACTATACTGATCGCTGCGCACAAATACATTGCGCGCAGGCTCCAGATCGCGCTGCACGGTGACGCCGGTTGGCTCGACCACGCTGCGCACCGTTTTGCCGAGATCGGATTCGTCCAGACCCAGCAAGGTGAGAATGCGCAGCGGGAACAGCGGCAGGAACATGTCCACGTTGAGGTCGGCCACAATATGATCCGGCTTCACGGTGGGATGAGTTGCGAAAAAGCGCGAGCCCAGCAGCCCTTTTTCCTCGCCGCACACGATGGTGAACAGCAGGGAGCGCCGCAGCTTGGTTTTGGATTCGCGCAGGCGCTGCGCGATTTCGATCATGGTGGCCACGCCGGCGCTGTTGTCCATGGCGCCGTTGTTGATGCTGTCGCCGTTGATTGGTTTGCCCACACCGATGTGATCCAGATGCGCCGAGAGCACGACGTACTCGTCCTTGAGCTTGGAATCAGTGCCCGGCAGAAGTCCCACCACGTTGGGCGATTCGGCTTCGCTGCGCTCTACCGTTACTTTGGCCTTTAGCGACGCGGGCAGGGAAAACGTGGGAAGCGGTTTACGTTCTTTGGCCAGCGCCAGGATTTCGGCCGCCGTGTGACCCGATCCAGCCAGAATCTTGTCGGCGCGCTCGGGGTTGATGGTCACTGCCAGCCGCTGTCCGAAGGCCTCGTCCAACTCGGAAGCCGCCAGGCTCATCGAAGGCTGGAAGCGCGCGAGCGCCGAACGCGCCCACGGAATATCCATGCCCAGCGGGTTCACGATGACCGCCACGCCGACCACTCCGGCGCGCTGCAAAAACTTGCCGCGCTCGGCGGCGGATTGGTAATGCGAGCTAAGCGGGCCGGGAATGGATGCGGGCCCTCCGCTGACGTACACCGCAATCTTGCCCTTCAAATCCTGGCCCGCCAAATCGTTGAGCTTGAGTTCTGGCACGGTGAGTCCGTAGCCAACAAACGCCAGCGGCGCTTCGAGCGATTCGGCGGGATCGACGCGCAAGCCGATGGTGGCGTCTTCGCCCAACACCAGCGGCTCGGCCTGGCCGTTGCGCACCAGCGCGAGGCTCGATTGTTCCTCGACAATCTTGCGCGAATGAAACTTTACCGGCTGCATATATCCGGAGCTGCCCGCGGGTTTGAGGCCGGCGCGCTCGAACTCGCCCGCAACGTAAACCGCGGCCTTGCGATAGCCCTCGCTGCCAGTGTTGCGTCCTTCCAGTTTGTCGTCGGCGAGAAAAACGATGTGCGACCACCAGCGCTTTCCGTCGGCATGCGAATCCCCGCGCGGCGCGCCCAGAACAATCACGGCGGCCCCGGCCAGTGCCAGCCAACGCAGTTTCATATCACTTGTTTCCTTTCGCTTTCTTGTACTCTTCCCGGATGGTCTGCACCTGGCGCGCGTGGCTCTCGGCGTGTTCCGCGTAGGTGTCGAGCAGTTGCCGCAGGGTGAGCGGCCCGCGCTCGGTGTGTGTGCCGCCGCGCTCGTAAGTCGATTCGGGCAAGGCTTTCAGGAGTTCGTAGTTCTCCGCGCGCACTCTCCGGAAGGTATCCAGCGAATTTTTCGGCAGCCGCCGCGCGTAGTCCAGATTCTGCGCCCAGGCGTTTTGATCGAAAGCTACTAGTGTCGGATTGTTTTCGGCAATCACCTGGCGGAAGCGATGCGCGCCCACCATCTCGGAATCCGCCAGGTGCGCGATGATTTGCCGGATACTCCATTTGCCGGGTGCGGGCGTGAAATCGATTTCGTCGCCGAATACGCCGGTCAGCACCACCGCCAGCACTTCGGGCGCGCGCCGAAAACGTTCCAGAACTTCGGGTAAAGCGCTCATAGGGTTCGGCGGCTCAATAGTAATCCGCACAGCTCATATAGTATCCGCACTTTTCGCAAATCAACTTGCACTTGCGAGACGTCAAACGCGTGGAGCAAACCGGGCAAAAGAACATCGGCTCTTCCTCCACTTTCGGCGGCAAACCTGGCTCCACGGGATTTTCCATGAAAACAGCCATTATAGTCCCAGGGGTAGAATGAAGTTGCGATGAAGACTCAGTTCGCGGTGTGCTTTCTCACGATGGTGGCGCTGGCTCAAGGGCAGCGATTCGAGCGGCCCCTCCGGCCGGCGGTGCGGGGCACACAGGGCGCGGTAGCCGGCGGAGGAGAGCATGCGGTAGACGCCGGGATGCGGCTCTATTTCCAGGGTGGCAATGCCGTGGATGCAGGCGTCGCCACAACCTGGGCCGCGGCGGTCACGGAATATTCCCACTTCGGATTTGGCGGAGAAGCGCCGATCCTTATCCGCACGCGCGACGGCAAAGTGCATTCCATCGCCGGCGTAGGCACGATGCCCAAACTGGCCACTGCCGATTTCTTCCGCGAGCGCAAGCTGCAAGCCGGCGAGATCACCTCGGTTCCCGAAAAGGGCGGACTAAAGGGCATGGTACCGGTAGCTGGGCTCATGCCGGCCCTGGTGCCAGGCATGGTGGATGCCGTTTTGCTCGCGCTGCGCGAGTACGGCACGAAGTCGTTTGCGGAGACGATCGCGCCGGCGATCGAATTTGCCAATGGCACCGCGATGGACGAGATTCGCTACGGGACCATCGAAGAAACTCGCCGCTTTTTGGATCTGTGGCCCACTTCGCGCCGCGTGTTCATGCCTGGCGGCGAGCATGCGCCGGCGCCGGGTGAGATTTTCCGCCAGCCCGATCTTGCGCGCACGCTGCGCGCCATGGTGGATGCCGAGCGTAAGGCGCTGGCCGCAGGCAAGAATCGCGCGGCCGCCATCGACGCCGTGCGCGACTATTTCTATCGCGGCGAGATCGCCCGCAAGATCGATGCGTTTAGCCGCGAGAATCACGGCCTGCTCCGCTACGAAGACATGGCGGCCTTTCACCTGGAACCGGAAGAGGCGGTTTCGACCACGTTTCACGGCAGCTATCAGGTCTACAAACCCGGCTTCTGGAGCCAGGGCCCGGCGATGCTGGAGGCCCTCAATATTCTGGACGGCTACAATCTGCGCGCCATGAAATATAATTCCGCCGAATACGTTCACACGCTGGTAGAAGCGCTGAAGCTGGCGTATGCGGATCGCGACACGTATTATGGCGATCCGAAATTTGTGAACGTGCCAGGTGCGCGATTGCTTTCCAAGGAATACGCGGAGGATCGCCGGGCGCAAATCGACAAGTTGGCGTCGCTCGACTTTCGTCCCGGCAAAATCGGCCCGCATCCCGCGCTGCATCCATCCGCATCGGAGCTGACGCGTCTCAAGATTGACGATGCGCTCATGGCGCGCGACACCACCTGCGTGGACACCGTGGACAAGGATGGCATCATGTTTTCGACAACGCCATCCGGCGCCTGGCTGCCATCGGTGATCGCCGGCGACACCGGAATTCCGCTTACCCAGCGGGCGCAGAGTTTTCTGCTGGTGCCCGGGCATCCCAATGAATTGGCCGGCGGCAAGCGGCCGCGGGTCACGCTCAGCCCGACGCTGGTCACGCGCGACGGCAAGGCGTATATGGCGTTTTCCACGCCCGGCGGCGACAACCAGGAGCAGTCCCTGATTCAAGTGATGCTGGATGTGATCGAGTTCGGGATGAATGCCGAGCAAGCCATCGAGGCGCCGCGCTTTCAAACCCGTCACCTGGTTTCGAGCTTCGACAATCACGCCATGAATCCGGGCGATCTTTCGATAGACGACCGCATGGGCGCGGCCGTGGCGACTGGACTCACCGAGCGCAAGCACAAGCTGGGCATGCATTCGCGCTGGTCGAGCGGCGCGGCGCCCGTGCTGATTCGCGTGCTGCCTTCGGGAACGCTTGAGGTGGGCGCGGACCCGTACGGATTCCGCACCGATCGCGCCTGGTAGCGTTTCGCCGCCGTGGATAGCCTTTTCGACGAGCCCTCGCCAGTCGATCGCGACAAACTCGCCGCGAATCTGGCCCGCCTGGCCCGCGAGCATATCTACATTGGCGGCAGTTCCTGGAAATACGAAGGCTGGATCGGACAGGTCTACAGCCGCTCACGCTATCTGTCGCGCGGGCGCTTCTCGAAAAAGCTTTTTGAAGCGACTTGCCTGGAAGAGTACGCGGCGACCTTTCCGGCGGTGTGCGGCGACTTCGCGTTCTATCAATTCCCCACGGAGGAATTTTGGAAGCGGCTGTTCGCGCAGGTGCCGGATGGCTTTCAGTTTGCTTTCAAGATTCCGGAACAGATTACCTGCAAATTGTTTCCCCTGCACGCTCGCTATGGCGCGCAGGGCGGGCGCGAGAACGAATCGTTTCTGGACGTGGAGCTGTTGAAGGCGTCGTTCTTGCGGCCGCTGTGGCGGCATCGCGCCAAGGCCAGCGTGCTGATTTTCGAGTTCGGCTCATTCGCGCGCAACACTTTCGCCGGCGTGAGCGAATTTCTGGCGCGTCTCGATCCGTTTCTGGCGGCATTGCCGCGCGAGTTTCGCTATGCGGTGGAAATCCGCAACCCGGAGTTTCTGGAGCCGGATTATTTCCAGTGCCTGCGCAGCCACGGCGTGGCGCATGTGTTCAATGCGTGGTCCCGCATGCCGGAGCTGCGTTATCAAATCGCTTTGCCGGAATCCATCACCGCGGATTTCATCGTGAGCCGCGCGCTATTGCGTCATGGGCGGTCCTACGAAGAAGCGGTGAAGCTGCTCTCACCGTACACCGAAGTGCGCGACCTCAATCCGGAAGTGCGCACCTCGCTGCGGGATTTGATTCAGATAGCGCGCGACCGCCGCATGGTGGCGTTCCTGTTCGTCAATAATCGCCTGGAAGGCAGTGCGCCGGCGACGATGCTGGCGATCTCCGAACCCTAATTAACGCAGCTTCCAGCGGCCGTCGCGAAACTCTGCCGTGTCTTCGTTCCACGTTCCGAATTTGGCCGCCATCTGCCCGCCGTCAACTACTAGCGCGGCGCCGGAAATGAAGGAGGCTAAATCCGACGCCAGAAATGCAATCGCGTTAGCCACTTCCTCAGCTTCGCCGCCGCGCCCCAGCGGCACATCGCGAAAATAATCCTTGAGCACTTCCGGCGTGGAGAAATGCCGTTCGGTCAGCCGCGTGCGGATGAGTCCGGGGCAAACGGCATTGACGCGGATGCCGTGCGGTCCAAGCTCGTTGGCGGCGGTGTGCACAATTCCCAGCAGGCCGGCTTTGCTCGCGTTGTAGGCAATGAGCGCCGCTTCGCCGTCATAGGAATTGGTGGAAGCAGTGATGACGATTGAGCCGTGATGCCGAGGAATCATGAGGCGCGCGGCCGCCTGCACGGTATGAAACACGCCCGTGAGATTGACCGCGAGCGTGCGGTTCCACACGTCTTCCGATGTGGCGGCGAACGGCGCTTCGATGCCCATGCCGGCGTTGGCGATGACGATGTCCGGCGGACCGGATTGGGCGAACCCGGCGTCGATCGAGGCGCGATCGGTGACGTCGACCGTGATGCCTGCACCGGCGACATCAAAGACGAATACCGAAGCTCCGCCCGCTTCAAGAGCGCGCTTGGCAGCAAGGCCAATTCCGCTCGCGCCGCCAGTTACCACGGCTGTCTTACCGCGAAAATCAAAAGGCATTCTTCACGCCAGATCGAACAATAGAATATCGGAAGGCTTCTGCGCCACCAGCTCCAGCAACGTTTCCTCGCTCACGGCTGCGCCATCGCCAGCTTCCATCGATTGACCATTCACCGTGATCGCGCCGCGCGCCAGTTGCACCCAGGCATGGCGCCCGGGCGCGAGCGCGTAACTAGCCTTCTCACCAGGCGCCAGCAGAGAAGAATAAACCTGCGCGTTCTGATGAATGGTGAGGGCGCCATCTTTGGGATCCTTCGCCGCCACCAGTTTCAGTTTTCCAGTGCGCTCCGCGTCGCTGAATTCGCGCTGTTCGTAACTGGGCGTGAGGCCGCCGGTTTCCGGTAGCATCCATATCTGATAAAAGTGAACCGGCTCGTCCTTGGACGGATTGAACTCACTGTGCCGGATGCCGGTTCCGGCGGACATGCGCTGCAACTCACCCGGCCGCAGCACTTCGCCGTTACCCAGACTATCTTTGTGCGCCAGGCCGCCCTCCAGGACGTAAGTGAGGATTTCCATATCCTGATGGCCGTGCATCCCAAAGCCCATGCCCGGCTTCACGCGATCTTCGTTCATCACGCGCAGCGAGCGGAAACCCATGTGGTTGGGGTCGTAATAGCTGGCGAAAGAAAAGGTGTGATAAGTGTTGAGCCAGCCGTGGTCAAAATGGCCGCGCTGGTTGGCTTTACGGAGAGTGATCATGGTGTTGTTACTAGTATGATTCGGGACGGTGCCCGTTGGTTGCGTCCTACCCTCTGAATGTTGTATCCAAGAACGTGCATCTATGAGCCAAAGCATTGCAATCGGCATGATCGGGTACAAGTTCATGGGCAAGGCCCACAGCAACGCGTATCGCCAGATCAGCCAGTTCTTTGACCTCCCTCTCAAGCCGCGCCTGAAGACGATTTCCGGCCGCGATAAACCTAAAGTCGAGAAAATGGCCCAGCGCTGGGGTTGGGAGAACGCGGTCGACGACTGGCGCAGGATTATCGACGATCCGGAAATCAAAATTGTCGACATCTGCTCGCCTAATAACACCCATCACGACATTGCCATCGCGGCTTTTGAAGCCGGAAAAATCGTGGCCTGCGAAAAGCCCATGGCTATGAACGGCGCCGAAGCCGAGCGGATGGCCGCGGCGGCGCGTAAGAGCGGAAAAATTAACACCGTCTGGTTCAATTACCGGCGCGTGCCCGCCATCGCTTTCGCGCGCCAGTTGATCGGTGAAGGCCGCATCGGCAAGGTTTTTCATTTCCGCGCGCTTTATTTGCAGGACTGGACGCTCGATCCCTCCGTGCCGCTGCTGTGGCGCATGGACAAAGACGTCGCCGGCTCAGGCGTCACCGGCGACTTGCATTCGCACATTGTCGACCTTTCGAACTATTTGGTGGGACCGATTGAATCCGTCGCCGGCACCAGCCGCATTTTCGTCAATGAGCGGGAGCGGCCCGAGGGCGGCAAGGCCAAAATCGAAATCGAAGATGCCTCGGTTTTTGTGTGCCAGTACGCCAATGGCGCGATCGGCCACTTCGAAGCCACGCGCTTCGCCAACGGCCGCAAGAATGCCAACACATTCGAAGTCAATGGCGAGCACGGCAGCGTGTACTTCGATCTGGAGGACATGTCGCGGCTGTGGTATTTCGATTCCCGCGAGCCCAAGCATGTGCAGGGATGGAAGAAGATTTCGGTGTGGGAAGAAGTGCATCCCTATATGAAACAATGGTGGGTGCCAGGCTGCGCCATCGGTTACGAACACACGTTTGGCAACCAGGCAGCCGACCTGATCAACGCGGTTGGACAAGGCAAGCCCATGAAACCAGATTTCGACGATGGCTTAGCGTGCCAGTTAGTGCTGGACGCCGTCATGGAAGCTTGCGCGGGCGATCGCTGGGTGCCCGTGAAGAAGCCCGGCAGCAAGTGAGGCAAAATGAAAAAAATATCCCTAGGTAGTTGGGCGTTCTCATTCGGTCCGTTTGCGGATCATCCTATTCCTTTTGAAAGAACCGTCAAGCGTCTCTCTGAAGCCGGCTATGACGGCATTGAAATCTGCGGGTTTCCACCGCACGTAACCCTGGAGAAATATCCCACTCGTGAATCGCGGCAGGAGCTCGTGAAGTTCCTGAAAGACAACAAACTCGGGGTGTCCGGCTATGCAGCCGATTTTTCCGGCGTCAACCCGGTGATTCCGGGAAACAAACAAAAGTACCTTGATCTGTTCCGGCGCAATGTGGAAATGTGCGTCGATATCGGCAGTCCGGCGATCCGCGTGGATTCGATCGCCGCTCCGGGATCGATCGATGAATCGGATTATCAAGCCGCCTTCGATCGCCTGGCCGATGTGTGGCGCGACGCGGCCGGCATCGCGCAACAGGCGAAGATCCGCCTGGTTTGGGAATTCGAGCCGGGCTTCGCGTTCAACAAGCCGTCGGAAATTCTGGCGCTGCATAAGAAAGTGAATCATCCGAACTTCTGGCTGATGTTCGACACGTCGCATGCCTACATGTGCGCCGTGGTCGGTGCGCGCCAGCATGGAGCGCGGGAAACGTTACCGGGTGGAGTGGAAGAGCTGCTCGCCATGCTGAAGGGCCGTATCGGAGCGATTCATCTGATCGATTCCGACGGCACACTCCATGGCGATGAGACCAGCACCCACCGGCCATTTGGCGAGGGCCACGTAAATTTCGCGTCAGTAACGCCGAAGCTGCTGGAGGTACCCAATATCGATTGGTGGTGCATCGATATGTGCTTCTGGCCAGGCTCCTGGGAACTGGTCGAGCCCAGCATCGCTTACGTCCGCAACCTTCTGGGCACGCGCGCCGTGGCGTGATGAACCGGCGCAGTTTTCTGCAGGTCTCGGCGGGCGGCGCGATTACGCTGCCCGAATTTCAGCCGAAAAGCACGCTGCGCGTGGCGGAACATCCGGTCGATCGCGCGAAATTTCCGGTCATCGATGTTCACACGCACCTGTTCAGCCTGGGGCGCAAAGTGGATCCAGCCTCGGCCGACTCCGCCGAACTGCTTCGCCAGATTGCCGCGTGGATGGACCATTGCAATCTGCGGACACTGATCAATCTTACCGGCGGAACGTCGGAAACCATTCCGGCGATCCTCAAAGCATTCACGCCATTTGGCGGCAAGTTCAAAACCGCCGCCGAGCCTACGTGGGCGCGCGCCAACGATCCCGGCTATGCGAAATGGCAAGCCGATGAGTTGGGAGTCTGCAAGCGGCAGGGCGCAATTGGCCTGAAAATTCTGAAAACGCTGGGCCTGGTCTTGCGCGACACCGGTGGCCATTTGATAAAAGTGGACGACCCGCGTTTCGATCCGATGTGGGAAGCGGCCGGCTCGCTCGGCCTGCCGGTGCTGATTCACACCTCCGACCCGGCGGCGTTTTTCCAGCCCATCGATCGCTTCAATGAGCGTTGGGAGGAATTGGGCAACCACCCGGATTGGTCGTTCTACGGCAAGGATTATCCGACGCGCCGCGAGCTGCACGAAGCCCGCAATCGCGTGATCGCGCGCCATCCCAAAACTACGTTCGTGGGTTTGCACGTCGCCAACAACCCCGAAGATCTCGGCCAGGTCTCGGAGTGGCTGGACCGCTGGCCGAATCTGCATGTCGAGATCGGTGCAAGGTTAGGCGAACTGGGCCGCCAACCCCGCACCTCGCGAAAGTTCTTCGATCGCTACCAGGATCGAATTCTATTTGGCACCGACGCCACGCCCCGGGGAGAGTCCTTTCCGCAGCAGGATTTGAAGCCGGCTATGTTCCGCTGCTACTTCAGATATCTGGAGACCGAGGACGAATATTTCGACTACTCGCCCGCCGCTGTACCCCCGCAAGGGCGCTGGCGCATCTACGGAATTGGGCTCCCGGATTCCATTCTGCGCAAGGTGTATCACGATAACGCCGCCCGCCTATTCGCTCTTGCATGACCGCCAATCGCAGAACATTCCTGCTCGCCAGCGCTGCATCCATCGGGTGCGGCCGCAGGCAGCCCAGCCAGACTCCCCGCGCAAAAACCATCGTTTCACTGGTGGATTTCAACGTTTTTGGAGACAGAAAGGGAATCGTCATGAGTGAGAAAATCGTCAAGACTCCCGAGGAATGGCAGAAGCAGCTCACGCCGGCGCAATACGGCGTCACCCGCAAGAAGAATACGGAGTTCGCCTTTTCGGGCGAATATAACGACTTCGACAAAGACGGCATTTATCACTGCGTCTGCTGCGGGAATGCGCTGTTCAGCTCGCAGACGAAGTTTCACTCCGGAACAGGCTGGCCCAGCTTCTGGGCGCCGATCGCCGAAGAGAATGTGGAAGCCGAAACCGACAATAGTTTCGGCATGCGCCGTACGGAAGTTCTTTGCAAGAAGTGCGATGCCCATCTGGGACACGTCTTCGATGACGGCCCGGACCCAACCCATTTGCGCTATTGCATCAACTCAGTGGCGCTGAAATTCGCGCCCAAAGCCGACCGCGAAAGCTAGCTCGCGTTGCGGCGCGCGGCCATGATTTCCCGGGCGCGCGCCAGCGCGGCTTCCACGTGGGGCAGCACGCTCTCCTTGCCCACATGCTCATAAAGATCGGAACGCTCGATCAACGTCGCGGGCTGGTTACGCGCGCCGCAGATGAGTATTTCCCGGCCTGAGCTATGCAGCCGGTCGGCGAACGACTCAATCGCATGCAGGCCTGTGACATCGAGCGCCGTCATGTTCCGCAGCCGCAGGATCACGATGGGGGCGAACGCATTCATGTCCGCCGTGGCTTCCGTCAGCTTGGCCGTCGAGCCGAATAGAAACGGGCCGTGGATGCGCACGATCGTCACGTAATCCGGTATGGACTTACCCTGTAAAACGTGCGGCCCTCCGGCCTGCAAATAGTCATCGGTAACCAGGCTGACGGTGGTGGTTTCAGAAATTCGGTAAATATAGAGCAGGGCGGCGAGAACAATACCGAACTCGACTGCAACCGTGAGATCGGCGAATACCGTGAGAAGAAACGTGACGCCCCACACGGCGATTGCGGTGCGGGCCAGGCGCATGATGTATCCGATTTCACGCCACTCTCCCATGTTGTAAGCGACTACCAGCAGCACCGCCGCCAGCGTCGCCAGCGGCACAAAGCGCGCGAGCGGCGCGGCCACCAACAGGATAAACAGCAGAGTAAGAGCATGCACAATTCCCGCCACCGGAGTGCGCGCGCCGGAGCGAATATTCGTCGCGGTGCGCGCGATGGCGCCAGTCGCCGGGATTCCTCCGAACAGGGGCGAAGCCAGATTGGCCACGCCCTGCGCCACCAGCTCGGTGTTGGAATCGTGCTGCCCGCCGCTGAGGTTATCGCCCACCACCGCCGAAAGCAGGCTCTCAATCGCGCCGAGCAAAGCCACCGTGAGGGCCGACGGCGCGAGCATGGGAATGAGATCGAAGCGAAATTCGGGAATATGAAAGTGCGGCAGGCCGGTGGGAATTCCGCCGAACCGCGTGCCGATGGTTGCGACCGGCAAATGAAACAGCTGAGTGGCCACCGTAGCCGCGACCAGCGCCACGATTGTGCCGGGGATTCGCTTAGTGACCCTCGGCCAGAGCAGAATAAGAACCAGCGATGCCGCGGCTACGGCGGTTGTAGGCAGGTCCACGGTCGCGGCGCTTGCGACGAGCAGTTTCATGCGGGGGAGGAACGCGCTCGGAACCTCGCCCGCGCCGGTATTCAAGCCGAGAAAATCCTTGATCTGCGTGGACGCGATCAGCACCGCGATGCCATTGGTGAAACCGATGGTCACCGGACGAGGAATAAATTCCACGGCCCGGCCCAGCCCGGTCAGCCCCATGATGACCAGCAGGGCGCCGGCCATCAAGGTGACCATCATCAGCCCCGAGAGGCCGAATCTGGCGACAATGCCGGCGACAATCACCACAAACGCGCCGGTGGGGCCGCCGATTTGCACGCTCGATCCGCCCAGCGCCGAAATGATGAATCCGGCAATGACCGCGGTGTAAATGCCGGCTTCGGGTTTTACCCCCGAGGCGATGGCGAAGGCCATGGCCAGCGGCAACGCCACCAGGCCAACCGTAATGCCGGCTGTCAGATCGTGCGTGAGATCGCTGCGATTATAATCGCGGAGACAAAGAAATAGTTTGGGCTGGTTCAAGGCGCAACGTTAATGGCGACGCTGGCGGATGTGTTCTCCCACGCCATGGTTAGCACGGCCTGATCCGGCCCGCCGGCACTCAATGAGATGGTGAACTGCTCCACCGGCTGGGCAGTCCGCGTCACTTTCATGTCCACGCGGCCCAGGTCGTCGGCTTGTTTGTACTCGAAGGCGCCCCATTGCTTGGCCGTTTTGTTGACAATCAATTTCCAGCCGTTCTGCCCCGGGATCGTGAACAGCGCATAGGTTCCCTTGGGAACTTTGAGCGAGCCGATCTGAAGATCCGCCGTGGTCTCGAGCGTGGTGGCCTCATCGGCGCCGGTACGCCAGACTTTATCGTAGGATTCCAGACCGCCGAAAATTTTTCGTCCCTTCATATAGGGGCGGCCGTAGGTGATCGTGATCTTGTTGCGGCCGACATTGATCGAAGTTGTTTCGTGCGGGCTGAGGCGTTGCTGCTGAGCCCCAACGGTTAGCGCCAAGCCAGCCAGCAAAAGAACGGTCATTGTCGTTACGATCAGTTTGCGCATAGTTCTCTACTAGTGTAGACGCGCGCACACCTAGTTCGCCACTGTCTGTGGGGTGAAGCGGACTTTTCGGCGGGCCAGCCGTGCTTGACAGTATCCGCGATTTGGGAAACCGTAGGATGAGGCGTCACCCGATGCGTTTAACAAGTGTTGCGACTGTGATTCTGGCTGGCGCTGCTTTCGCGGCCGATCCAAAAATTCCCGCCACTCCCGGCTTCGACGTGCGCGCGCTCGACACCGGCGCCGACCCGTGCGTAGATTTTTACCAATACGCCTGCGGCTCCTGGATCGCCAAGAATCCCATCCCGCCCGACCGTTCCAGCTGGGGGCGTTTTGACGAGCTGTACGAGCGCAACCAGATCGCTCTGCGCGGGATTCTCGAGAAATACGCCGCCGCGGACCCCAAGCGCAATCCGCTTGAACAGAAAATCGGCGACTACTATTCCGCGTGCATGGATGAAGCCGGAATTGAGAAGGCCGGCCTCGCGCCGCTTGAGCCGGAACTGCGCCGCATTCGTTCGCTCAGCGACAAAGCCGGCATGGCGGAAGAAATCGCCCGCCTGCATTTGGCCGGCGCCAATGCCCTGTTTCACTTCACCTCCGAGCAGGACGCCCAGGACTCGACTGCGGAGATCGCGCGCGCCGATCAAGGCGGTCTGGGACTTCCGGAACGCGATTACTACGTGAAGGACGATGCCAAGTCCGTCGAGATTCGCCAGCAATATTTGGCGCACGTGCAGAAGATGTTCGAGTTGCTGGGAGAGACCGCCGAGCGCGCTCGCGCCGGGGCTCAGACTGTGTTGGACATTGAAACGGCCCTTGCCCGCGCGTCGCTGGATGTGGTTTCGCGTCGCGACCCCGCCAAGGTTTATCACAAGCTGCGCACGGCCGATCTGGCCTACACGCTCAATCCAGCGTTTGGCTGGGCGCAGTATTTGCGGGGCGTCGGCGCGCCCGACATCGAGAGTCTTAACGTCGCGGTGCCGGATTTCTTCAAGCAGCTCGACGGATTGATTAACACTACCGACCTGGAAAACTGGAAAGTATATTTATCGTGGCACCTGGTGCGGTCGCAGGCTACCATGCTGCCGTCGGCGTTCGTCAATGAACGCTTCAACTTCTATGGCAAAGTGCTCACTGGAGCCAAGGAACTCCGGCCGCGCTGGAAACGCTGCGTGTAGGCGGCGGATGGCGATCTGGGTGAAGCGCTGGGCAGGAAGTACGTGGAGCAATACTTCGGCGCCGAAAGCAAGAATCGCGTGGAGAAGATGGTCGCCGCCCTCGAGCGCGCGATGGAGCGCGACATTGCCGATCTGCCCTGGATGACGCCCGCCACAAAAAAGCTCGCCCTGGTGAAGCTGAAGGCCATTGCCAACAAGATTGGCTATCCTGATCAGTGGCGGGACTACTCGAGCCTCAAGATTGTTCGCGGCGACGCTCTGGGTAATTCCCAGCGATCCAATGCCTTCGAATTCCGCCGCCAGCTGGCTAAGATCGGCAAGCCCGTCGACCGCATGGAGTGGCAAATGTCGCCGCCCACGGTCAACGCCTATTACGATGCGCAAATGAACGACATTGTCTTCCCGGCCGGCTTCCTGCAGCCTCCGGCATTCGACAAGGCCATGGACGACGCGGTGAATTTCGGCAACATCGGTTCCACCATCGGCCACGAGCTGACCCATGGGTTCGACGACGAGGGCCGCCAGTTCGACGCCAAGGGAAATTTGCGAGACTGGTGGACGGTCGAGGACGCGCGTGAGTTCGAGAAGCGGGCCAGTTGCCTGGTGACTGAATATTCCGGTTTCACGGCGGTGGACGATTTGAAATTGAACGGCAAGCTCACCCTGGGCGAGAATGCCGCCGACGCCGGTGGTGTGCGCATTGCCTACATGGCGCTGCTCGAAACGATGGGAGGCAAGATTCCGCCCAAGGTCGACGGCTATACAGCCGAGCAACGATTTTTCCTCGGCTACGCTCAGGGCAATTGCGAAAATCTGAGGGATGAAATCGCGCGCCTGCTGGCGCAAACCGACCCGCACTCCCCCGGCAAATACCGCGTCAACGGCGTAGTTTCCAACATGCCTGAGTTCCAGAAGGCTTTCAGCTGCTCGGCCGGCCAGCCCATGGTTCGCGCCAAGGCTTGCCGGGTCTGGTAACGGCCGCGCCGTGCTGCGTGAAGAGGTTCTGACGATTCTCCGCGAAAGGATTGTCGCCTTCGCGGCATTTCGTTATTCGAGAGACACCGCCGAGGATCTCGCGCAAGAGGTGCTCATGGTGCTGCACGAAAAATACGCGCAAGTCACCGCCATGGAAGAGCTGGTGCCGCTTTCCATTCAGATTTTGCGCTTCAAAATCGCCGGTCTCCGCCGCAAGACCGTGCGCCACGGCGAGTACAGCAGCGTGTCGGTAGACGATTTTCCGCTGCCCGATCCAACCCCCGGCCCGGCGGCTCTGGCCGAGCGCAAGCAAGAGCTGGACCGACTGAGCGCCGCGCTGAGCCGCCTCGGTGAGCGCTGCCGCGAATTGTTTCGCCTGAAACTCGAAGGCCACAACTTCGTGGAAATTCGCCGGCGCATGGGGGCAGGCTCGATCAACACCGTCTACACCTGGGATTCCCGCTGCCGCCAGCAGCTGACAGAGCAACTGGGAGATGGGGAGGCCGCGCCGTGACGCCGGAAGACGCGCGCAAACTCATCGGCGGCTACGCCACCGGCAACCTGGCGGATGAGCAGCGTAAGGCGTTGTTCGCAGCCGCGCTCGCCGAGCAGGAATTGTTTGATGAGTTGGTCCGGGAGCAGGGTCTCAAGGAATTGCTGGACGATCCGCAATCGCGCCAACGCCTGCTGGATGAGTTGCGGCCTTCGGCGCAACGATTATCCGGGGGCCTTGGGGTCTGGCGTTGGGCCGCGGCGGCAAGCCTGGCTCTGGCGACGGTGATGATCGCCGTGGTCATGGTGCGCGTGCCGTCCAAACCGGGCGCCGCGCCGGTTCTGACGGCGGCCCGGCAGCCCGCGCCCACACCCGCGCCCGTGGCAGCGCCCGCCGCCCCGCCTGCGGAGTTGCTGCGGGACTCGGTGCGGTCAACGGCTCGGGAAGCCTCCCCGCCCGCCGGGAAGGCCGAGAAAAAAGTGGCGGAAGCGCCCGCGCCGGCAGCGCTCGCCGAGTCAGTCGACGCGGTGGCAAAGTCCAAAATGGCGAACCAGGTCGCAGCCGATGCCCGTATCGGCCTGCGATATCGCATCCTGCGGCGGGACGCCAACGGTGTTTTCACCGAAACGGCGGACAACGCGGAGTTCGCCTCCGGTGATGCCGTGCGCGTGCGCGTCGAGCCGCCCGCCGCCGGGATTTTATCGCTGTCTTCGGGCGGGGAAGTGCTGGCAGCGGTGCCGGTGGAAGCGAATCAGACGTACGTTTTGCCCGCGGATAAGCCGATCACACTCGACGCCGGTAACAGCGAGACGCGGTTAACGCTTGCGCTTTCCTCCCGCGCCGACCGGCTGGAAATGCGGCAGAAAAAAGCGGCGGGGTCGGCGGGCGCGATTTCCACGCTCTCCGCTCCGGCCCAAGGCGCGCTCTCCGTCGAGATCGTCCTGCGTCACCGTTAGCCCGCGACAGCCTGCCGCGCGGCATTCAAATTTTCCACCAGCACGCGAATTGCGTCCGGGCCGGTTCGATGATTCGTGATACACGCTCGCAGCAGCGGGCCGCCACCCGGAGCTCGAATGGTCGAAAGCCACGCCTTACCGGAAGCCACCACGTGGCGGGCGATCTCGCCGGCATCGATGGCAGGTGCGTGCTTGCAATCGCGAAAACAGACCACGGGTAATTCCGTAGGATTGACCATCTCCCAGCCGTTTTCGCCGAGCTCGCGCCGCAGCAGATCGCCCATGGCCGCCTGGTGGCGAATGGCGGCCGCATAGCCATCCCAGCCGGCTACGGCCAGTGTCAGAAAAACCTTGAGGCCGATAAAACGCCGCGACCATTGCATGGAGTGCGTGTAGGGGTCGGTAACCTCCATGCCTTCGGCCTCGCGCGGCATGTACTCGGTCGAAATGCGGAAAGTGCGATCCAGAATATCGCGGTGCCGGGTGAGGAATATGCCCGCCCCCATGGGCACTGACAGCCACTTATGGGCATCGAAAGTAATGGAATCGGCGCGCTCGATTCCCGCCAGCACCGCACCCAGCTCGGGAACCATCACCGCCGCTCCGCCCCAGGCGGCATCCACGTGGAGCCACAAGCGTTCACGCGCGCAGAGATCCGCCAGAGCAGGCAGCGGGTCGACAATTCCCGCGCTGGTGGTGCCGGCAGTTCCAACAATCAGGAACGGAGCGAGACCAGCGGCGCGATCCTGCTGAATTCGAGACGTGAGGGCGCTGAGGTCCATTTTCCAGCCGGCGTCCAGAGGAATTTCGCGAACGGCATCGGTGCCCAGCCCGCACTCGCGCGCGGCCTTAAGCAGGGAATGGTGGCTCTGACCGGTGACATAGAAGACCGGTTGCGCCGGCAGGGCGCGCAGCCCTTCGCGCGCGAACTCAGGGAAGGCGTGCACCAGCGCGCACAGCACACCCGTGTGATTAGCCTCGGCTCCCCCGGACGTGAAGGTGCCGTCGCACTGCGCTCGATCGTATCCGAAGCGGACGCCGAACGCATGAATCAGATGCTGCTCGATTTCCACCGCGAACGGGCTGTGGCTCCAGCCGGCAAGCTGCGGATTGAAAGCGGCGACTAGCGCGTCGGCCGCGATGCTGATGGTCGAAGGCTGGGGGTTGAACAGGCCGTAATAGTGGGCGTGCGAGGAATGGACCTGATGCCGCCAGCAGTTTTGCGCGACGAAATCCAGCGCGTCGAGCGGATTCTGTGCCTGGTTGAAATTGTAAGGATCGAGCAGCGAGCGAAGCGCGCCGGCATCGAGCAGGGGAGCGACGCGGGCCGTGTCGACGCCCGCAAGGTACTCTTCAATCCGCTCGATAAGCCGCTTCCAAAGAGCGGCCCGCTGGTCCGGAGCCAATGCCAAGGATGAATTTGCCATCTTCGCCAGCTTACAAGGGCCGCGCCGGGCTAGCTATCCGGATCTTGCTACTGGTGCCGCAGCACTTCCAAAGGCTTTTGACCCAGAATGCGAAAACTTGCCAGCCAACCCGCTATGTTGGCGATCAGCCCCGTGGCCACGATGCAAATCAGATTGGGCAGCAGATCCAGGTGGAATTCGGCATCCAGCAGGCGTTTCAGCACCAGCGCGGAGAACGCCGAAGCCAGCACGCTGCCCATGATGCCGGCCACCGTTCCCAAGACCAAAAATTCGACCGAGAAAATGCCGGCCACGCGGCCGCGCGTAGCCCCCAGCGTTTTTAATATCACCACTTCACGAACTCGGCGGAACCGCGTTCCCGCCACGCTCGAAGCCAGAATCACCGCGCCAGCCAGGATGGCGAACGCCGAAATAAAGCGGACTACCAATGCGATCTGGTCGACTACCTGTTGCACGATTTCAAGCACGTCAGCGACATTGATCACCGTGACTGTAGGAAAACGCTCGTAGCTGGCGCGCTGCAGCGCAGCCACCGCCCGCGGCTCCATGCGGACACTGCCGTAGTAGATCACCGGCAGTCCATCCAGCATGCCCTGGCGGAAGATGAACTCAATGCGCCCGTTCATGTGGATGGAATCGATGCGCTGGATGCAGGCCACGCGCGCGGTGATGGTCCGGCCCGCGACGGTCCACGTCAGGTGGGCGCCCGGATGCAGTTTTAGTGCGTGCGCGCCTTCTTCGGAGACGGCGACTTCGGGCTCGGCCGCCGGCTTTTTCGGATCCCACCACGCGCCCTCGATCACATCGGCGTAGACCGGCTTCTCTGCCGCCGATGTCACCGAACGCGGATGCTGGAATCGTTTCCCCCACCCCTGGAGCGGGATATTTTCAATGGGCGTGTTGTCGATGGTCACCAGCTTGGCTTGCACCGTGCCCACAACTTCGGGCTGGCCGACGACTCCTTTCTGGCTGTGCAGCAGCGCCAACATGGCGTCGCGCTCCTGCGCTGTAATATCCAGCAAGAAGACGTTGGGCATTCCCGGCGGCGTGCTCTTGAACATTTGCGTGAGCATTCCGCGCTGCACCAGGTACACGGTCAGCGTGAACATCACGCCGATACCCAGGGCGACTAGAGCCGCTTGCGCATGGTTGCCCGGACGGTACAGATTGGCGATGCCGTGGCGCAGCGTGGCGGGAAGTTTCCACGGCGAACGGCGGACGAAGGCGCGTACGCCGTGCAGCAGCAGCCAGGCAACAGTCGAGAGCACCGCCAGGCTGGCCATCAGCGCGCCGGTGAAGTAGAGACCCGTTCGCACGGCGTCGCGCGGCGGGCCGATCGTCAGCCATCCGGCAATAAGCCCGATGCCGGCAAGAATGCACGCGCCCGCCACGATCGAACTGCGCTGGTCGCGCAATCGTTCCCGCCATTTGGGCTTGGACTCCGCCATTTCGCGACGGAAAATTACGCCTGGCCGAATCCGTTTGATCCCCAGCAACGGCGGCAGCGTAAACAGCAGCGCCGTCAGAACGCCGATGCCCAGGCCCTGGCCGGATGTGAGCAGGTCCCAGTGCCGCTGCGGCGTCAAGTGGAAGTAGCGCGCAATCAGCACGGGAAAAATCGCCTGTACGACGGCGCCGACGGCGATGCCGATTAATCCGCCGGCCAGCCCCAGCCCCAGCGTCTGCAGCGCGTAAATCTTCACGATCTCCCGCGAGCGCGCGCCCAGGCACTTCATCACCGCAATCGAATCCATCTTCTGCTGTAAGTGCGCGTGGATGGCCGTAGCCACGCCCAGGGCGCCCACGATCAGCGCGATGAGGCTCACCAGACTCAGAAAAGTCGTGGCGCGGTTCAGGCCCTGCGTGATGGTGGGATGGGTTTCGCGGAAATCGGTGATGAGCGCATCGGGAAACACTTTCTTCAGCGTGGCGCGCAACTCTTCGATGCCAGGCGAGCCCGGCGCGAGGCGGAACAGGTAGCGCTCGGAAGCGCGGCTGCCCACGCTCATTAGGCCGGTGCGATCCAATCCCTGGCGCGTAATCATGACCCGCGGGCCAACGTTCAGGCTGCCGGTCATGCGATCCGGCTCGGTCGCGACGACGGCCACGATGCGAAAATCCTGGCCGCCCAGCCGGACCGAATCCCCCACACGAATTTTGAGGCGAAGTAGCAGATCTTCAGAGACGGCAACGGTGTCGGCCGTGAGCTTTTCTGCCAGCGCGCCGGGCGGGTCGAGTTTCACGGCCCCGTAGAACGGGTAAACATTGGGGTCGACAGCTTTGATCGAAACCAGCAGCGGATTGGCCACCGGGCCGGAAGAAACCATGGATAGCGTTTCCGTGATCCATGTGCGGCGCACACCGCTGCGTTCCATCGTTTGCATAGCCGCCGCCTGTTCCGGGCTGGCTATGGCAAAAGACCGCACCGAGAGATCAGCCGCCATCAGCGTCCGCGCCTCACGCAAGAGCAGATCGTGAAACGCGCGGCTGAATCCGCGCACGCCGGTGAGAGAACCGACGCCCGTGGCTACCGCCAGAATCACGAATAGAAACTTCGCCGACGACGCCCGCGATTCGCGCCAGGCGATTTTGAAAGCTGTGCGCGCATTCAAGCGATTACTCATCTTTGACCACCTTGCCATCGTGCAGCGTGATACGCCGGCCGGCGCGCCCGGAGAGCTGCGGATCGTGCGTGACTAATACCAGCGTCGTGCCTTCGCGCTGGTTCAACGTCAGCAGCAGCTCCAGCACGTGCTGGCCGTTGGCGCTGTCCAGATTGCCGGTGGGCTCATCGGCCAGCAGGATGGGAGGGCGCGCCATGAAAGCCCGCGCCAGCGCCACGCGCTGCTGTTCGCCGCCGGAAAGCTGCACCGGGTAATGATCGCGGCGATCGCTCAATCCGACGCTCTTCAGCAGCTCGCCGGCGCGGGTGGTACCGTCGCCGGAATCGCCGGAAAGCTCGAACGGAAGCAGCACGTTCTCTTCCGCGGTCAGCGTCGGAATCAGTTGATAGGATTGAAACACGAAGCCTATCTTGCGGCCGCGCAGCAGCGCCAGATCGTCTTCCTCCAGGCCCGTGATGCTTTCGCCATCCAGCAGAATATCGCCGGCGGTTGGCGAGTCCAGGCCCGCCAGCAGACCGAGGAGCGTGCTCTTGCCGCTGCCCGAAGGTCCCATGATGGCGGCGAATTGGCCGCGCGGGATTTCCAGATCGATGCCGCGCAGAATTTCGACCGTATGGGTGGGCGTCACGATGGTTTTCGTGAGACCGCGAACCTGAATCATGGGGTGGGGAGGCAAATCCTGGACCGTATTTCTTATTATGGCATTAGGTGAAGATTCTCTTTCTCATAACGGCGTGCGTTTTGTTGTCGGGCTGCGCGCCAGCGCCGAAACCCGAGGACATGCCCGCGCCGTCCGTCGAAAAACCACGCCCTGTTGACCTCGCCGATGATCGGCCCATAATCGCGACGTTCGGCGACAGCCTTTCGGCCGGCTTCGGCGTGGAGCCGGGCAAAAGCTATCCGGATTTTTTGCAAAAGGAGATCGATCGCCGTGGTCTGCGTTATCGCGTGGTCAATGCCGGCGTCAGCGGCGACACCACAACCGATGGCGTCGTGCGCCTGGCCACGGTGATCGCGCTGAAGCCCGCCATTACTATCGTCGAGTTCGGCGGCAACGACGGCATGCGCGGGCTGCCGGTCGCCACCACGGAATCCAATCTCGAAAAGATTGTCGCCGCCCTAATCGCCGCCGGCAGCAAAGTGGTGATCGCCGGCATGACGCTGCCGCCCAATTACGGGCCGCAATATATTCAATCCTTCGAGAAAGTGTTTCGCGACGTGGCTGCTCGCCACAAAGTCCCGCTGATTCCATTTCTGCTCGAAGGCGTCGGAGGACACGCCGAACTCATGCAGCGCGACGGAATCCATCCCACCGCCGAGGGCAATCAGATTGTGGCGGCGACGGTGATGCGCGCGCTCGCGCTATGATTTGGCGCCACTGGCGGCCGGAAAGTGCTTAGCCATCCAAGCCTGCCACAGAGGTTCTTCACGCCGCGCGACGGCATTCGCCGTTTGGCCGTACAGGTAGAAACTGATTGAAATAAAAGTTTGGCCACCCATCGGGCCAGCAGTCAAGAATGCAGCGCCTGGCGCGGGCTCATTGAGGAGAACCAGCGTGTACGGGTGTTTGCCATCCCTCACTGCTTCGACCAGTCCTGAAAATGACGGCGCTCCGGCCGGCGCCCGCCGTTGCTGGCCTAGCGCCGCACCCTCCAGGCCAAGCGAGCCGGCCACCGACGCCCATGCTTCCAGGACCGGCCCTTGGGCAAAGCCCATAGTTTGAAATCCCGTACAGGCCTCGCCAGCGAAGTGCGTGAGATACAACCGCAGAATACGGAAAAACGCCGGCCATCCGGATTCGATGCTTTCGAGCTGGTTGTCCCAATCGTCGGTGCTCGCAAAGAGGCTGTGCACCACGCGCACGACGCAGGTTCCGCCGGAGCGCGCTTCGACGGTCCACTCGGTGGCCATCGCGGGCGCTTTCGGCCCCAAGCCGTGGCTTTCAGCGGCGAAGCGATGCGGTGGATCCCAGGCGGTTACGGTGGCGACCGAATCCATGCCCGGGCCGAAATGCGAAACCACCTTGCCGCCGACGCGCTCTTCCACTTCGACGGGGACAAACCACGATGAAACTCCCGGCCCTGTCGCGATGGCTTTCCAAACTTGCTCCGGCGTGCCGTCCACTTCCACTTCCACTTGGATGGACCGGCGTCCGTCGGGATCTTTTTTCACGCTCATACAGGCTCCTTGCGGTTCGATTTGTAGGGTAGGGGATAGGCGACGGCCACCAGGCGATGCTCACGCCCGCCCGCGGCCGAAGCGTCGTGATACCGTGCGGCAAGCTGCATTACGGCCTGAGTAAAATCATTGCTGAAAGCGGCGCGATCCTCCGCGGAACGGAAGCGGATGACCGTGTCGAGCGAAAGCGTCGGCAGGCGCTTGTCGGTTTTCTCCGCGCGCCCGAGCAGTTGCTGAACTTCGCGCACGATGCGGGCCGCCAGAGCTATCAAGTAGCTCGCCGAAAGCCGGTCTGACTTACGATCCGGGTCCGCGGCCACTGCGCCCATCGCGCCCGGCGAGACGATGTAGGAGGCGGCGGTGGCAACCATCCTGCGTTCCGTCAGGCCTCCCCATTTGCGCTTCTCCGCCACGCGCACCAAATGGTGCGCTTCCAGCGCGCGCAGGTGGTAGTTGACCTTCTGGCGTGCAATGCCGAGTCGCGTAGCCAGCGTCGCTGCAGAGGCGGGCTCCGCCAATTCCGCCAGCAGCCGGCTCCGGACGGGCTCGAGCGCTACCACGGCCGCCGCCGGATCGTCGATAACTTCGAGCGCCAGCATTTACTTCTGTACGATTTGTATGAGGTTACCGCAGGTATCCTCAAATACGGCGATGGTTACAGGGCCCGCCGGTTTGGGTTTGGTCCGAAAGACAACACCCAGCTTGGTCAATCTTTCGTACTCTTTCTGAATGTCATCCACGCCGAATGCCGTGAGCGGGATTCCTTGCTGGAAGATCGCCGCCTGAAAGGTCTTGGCAGCCGGATTTTCGTTGGGCTCAAGAAGCAATTCGATATCGTTCGGCCCTTCGGGCGAAACAACCGTGAGCCATTTGAACTTTCCAACCGGTATATCGTTTTGCTTCACAAAGCCCAGGACTTCGGTGTAGAACTTCAGGGCTTTGTCCTGGTCGTCAACAAGCACGCTGGTGAGGTTGATCTTCATGGGGCTTATTAAATCATTGACAATTTTTGTTGTCAAGGGGCGCGAAGCCACGCCACACCCGTTAACTTGCAAATAATCGCGGTCAGCGGCTGGCGAAAAGGCGCTTCCGCGCTCCGATGCCCAGCGCGCATGCGGTAAGCAACAATACGATGCTGGACGGTTCCGGCACGGCGCGCGCAAACGCCGCGGCGGCGATGGCGTCGGCAGCCGTGGTCGGATGAAAGTCATCCCAGAACAGGTACTGTCCAGGGTTTGCGCATGGCAGCGACACGCCATCGAAGCACGGATCGGTTACGTTGGTGAGACCGTACCCGGCCGGGTTAGCAACGATAGCGGCAAACAGGCCTGCCGTGTCGAAATAAGTGGCTCCGGCAGGCAGCGTGGCGGCCAGTCCGGCGTTGAAGAGATTACTGTACGCGGTGGCTCCGGCGGCAATGATCGGTCCTTGTGACCGGAAGGCCGGAGTAAGCCCGAGATCCGGAATGCCGGGCACCAAAATGTGTTGCGCTCCCTGAGATTGCAGGAACGCCACGAATCCGTCGATGTTAGCTACCGCCCGGTTGGCGATGTCCTGCAAAGTAGTATCCAGCGGCGAAGGCGAGAGCAAATCGTCCGCTCCTCCCCACACCACAAAGAGCTCGCTGCCGACGACAAGCGGGTTGAACACCGCCGGTGGCGTCAAGGGAATCTCTGCCTGCATGCCGGGCAGGCCCAGAGCACCGAGACTGGTTGGTGTGCCTCCATCGCCGATATTGCCGATGCCGGTCGTGGCCCCAAGCAGGGCGACATCCACCAGCGGCACGCCCAGCGCGGCAGCCAGATATTCAACGGCCACCGGTCCATCGGATCTGTGGCCCGGGAAATTCGGTGGCGGGGGAAAAACAATTCCAAAGTTGGCCAAGAGATAGGCAGAAAGATTGCCGTTATCCGACAAGCTGTCGCCATACGCTACTACGGCCGTGTAATCCGCTTGCGCAACGGCGCACAGACTTATCAGCGCCAGCGTCAAGGTAAGAATTTTTCGCGAAGAAAGACTTATTGACATGTGAGCCCTCCTGCTCAGAAGTCCCGGAGCGGCCATCATACATCGGAAAGGCTAGTCTTCGCGCAGGGTTCGAAGGGGATCGACGCGGATGGCGCGCAGCGCGGGCACGGCGCAGGCGCAGAGCGCGACAGCGGCTAGAATCGCGGTGGTGGCAAGATACGTCGGCGGGTCTGCGGGCGTAACGCCGAACAGCAATGTTTTCATTAGGTTAGTGCTGACGTACGCGCCTGCAAGGCCGGCAAGCGATCCCAAGACAACGGGCCGCATTCCCTGGCGCACCACCATTCCGAACAGCCCGCCTTGCGGCGCGCCCAGCGCCATCCGGATGCCAATTTCGCGAGCGCGCTGCGTGACCGAGTAAGACAGCACGCCGTAAATTCCCAGCGCCGCAAGGAACAAGGCGATAGCGGCGAAACCGGAGAGCAGAGAAGTGCGAAAGCGCTGATCGCCCACCGCATCCCGCACCAGTTCACGCAGCGTCGTGACGTCGGTGAGGGCAAGATCTTGATCAAAGGCTTGCACCTGGCGGCGCGCCGCGGCCACCAGGGAATCCGCATCGCCTGAGCCGCGAACCACGAACGTGACTTTGTTGGCCGGCTGCTGGCCCAGGGTGACGTAGGCTTCCGGCTGGACGGGTGTTGCCATGCTGTCCTGTTTCTCATCGGCAACCACGCCGACAACGGTGACCCAATCGCCCTTGTCCTGCGGCCGGGCAAACTTGATTCGCTTGCCAACGGGATCTTCGCCGCGAAAATATTTCTTGCCCAGCGTTTCGTTGATCACGGTGACCGGCGGATTTGGCGGCTGGTCGGAGCGCTCCAGATAGCGGCCGCGGAGCAGGCGAATTCCCATGGCCCGAAAGTAATCGGGCGACACGGACTTGTGCCTGAGCTCACGCTCGTAGTCGTTGATGGCGCGTCCCTCGACGGTGGCATCGCCGGTCCACCAGGAGCCGCGCAGGGCCAGCATGCTGGTGGCGCCGGCGGCTTGCACTTGCGGCTGGGCGCGCAGCCGGTCGTCGATTTCCTGGAGAGCGCGCGCTCTTTGCTCCTTCTCCGGATACCTTGCCATCGGCAAATAGACGTTGAAGGCGACCGTGCGCTCCGGGTTGAAGCCGGGATCGACGTTTTGCAAACGGATCAGGCTGCGGATCAGCAGGCCCGAGCCAATCACCAGCATGAGCGAGAGCGCCACTTCGCAGGCGACCAGAATATCGCGCGTCGACCGGCTGCCGCGCGAGGCCGACCGGCTGCGATCGCTCAAGTTTCCGGAACGCAGCGAGGCCAGCGCCGGCATGACCCCGAACAGCAGCGGGGCGAGCACCGTAATTGCGCCACTGAAGAGCAGAATCCAGCCGTCGATGCGCAAATCGGCAAACAGCGGAAGGGCGTCGGCGGCGAAGCGGGTCAGCAGGGAACCGGTCGCGGCGGCCAGCGCAAGGCCGAGCGCGCCGCCGGCGAGCGATAACACCAGGCTTTCGGTAAGAAGCTGCCGGATCAGACGCGCCCGGCTCGCGCCCAGCGCTTGACGTATGGTGATTTCGCGGCTGCGCGCGGTGGCGCGGCCTAGTTGCAGGTTGGCAATGTTCGAGCAGACGATCAGGAAAAGAAAGCCCACCGCGCCCAGCAGCAGAAGCAGGGGCAGGCGGCTATCCTGGGCGAGCGAAGCGTGAAATCCATCCAGATGTGCACCCATCTGCGTGTTGGTGTCTGGATACATTTGCTCCAGGCGGCGGGCGATGGCCGTCATCTGCTCGCGGGCCTGTGCGAGCGAAACGCCATCGCGCAGGCGAGCCACCACGTTGAGCATATGAGCGCGGCGCATTTCGGTGAACACGCTCGGCTTGAAACCCAGGGGCGTGAAAATCTGGATTTCGCGGCTGGGAAAAAAGAAATCGCGCGGCATGATGCCCAGTACGTCATAGCTCCGGCCATTGAGCGAGATGGTCCGGCCGACGATGCGCGGGTCGCCTGCGAACGCGGTCTGCCATAGGTTGTAGCTGAGAATGACGACGCGGTCTTTGCCCTCGAAGTTCTCTTCCTCGGCGAACGTGCGCCCCAGCCAGGGTTTCACGCCGAGCACATCGAAGAGATTCGCGCTGACGGCCAGGCCCTTGAGCTGCTGCGGCTCGCCATCGCCAGTTAGGAACATGTCGAACTGGCTGGCGCCTTTGGGATCGGTGCCGTTGTAAGCGGCGATCCCGCTAAACACGGAATTCAATTTCTGCCAGTCGGCGAAATTGGCGGGCGCAACGATGTTGTGGGTCCAGCCTCGCAGTGGATTGGTTTCCGTCACCTCAATCAGGCGGCTGGGCTGCGCGTAGGGCAGCGGACGCATCAACACGGCGCGCACCACGCTGAACATTGCGGTGGTCGAGCCAATGCCGATAGCTAATGTCAGCACCGCGACCAGAGTGAAGCCCGGACTTTTGGCCAGCGTGCGCAGGGCGTAGCGAATGTCGAGCAGCGTGGTTTCGACCTGCGGCAGGCTGCGATTCTCGCGCTGGCTTTCTTCGATTTGGACCACGCCGCCAAGCCGCAAATGGGCCTGGCGGAGCGCCTCAGCCTGTGTCATGCCGCGCCGCAGGTTTTCTTCGGTGCACATGGCGATGTGGGATTGCAGTTCCTGATCGAAATCGGCATCCAGCCGGCGCTTTAAGAACAGGCCGCGAATTCGGGAAGCGAGTACCAGCAGAGAGTTCAGCATGGAAGCTGCAGCATGCGGCCGATTACGCCGGCGATTTTTTGCCAGTTCTCCTGCTCGGCGGCGAGCTGTTTGCGCCCCGATTTCGTGATGGCGTAGAACTTGGCCTTGCGGTTGTTTTCCGAGACGCCCCAGTTGGCGGAAATCCAGCGGTTCTGCTGAAGGCGCAGCAGAGAAGCGTAAATCGTTCCCTGGTTGAGCTGCAGCATATCTTCGCTGATCTGCTCGATGCGGCGGGCAATGCCATAGCCGTGCAGCGGGCCCATGGCTTCCAGAGTTTTCAGAACCATCAGATCGAGAGTGCCTTGCAAAATTTCGGGTTTTCCAGTGGGCATAGACGCTCCTGTGGATACTGCACAGGAGTATGTCATGACACGTGTGGGATGTCAACAGAAGAGCGGAACCCGATAGGTCTAAGCCGAATGATCACGTTGCTTTGCCCAATCCGCTTACGCTACCCTAGAGTGTTTCTTACTCGTCGTAACTTTCCAAGGGATCATCAGGAGGATCGAAGCGGATGCTGTTTCCAGCGTGTGTGCCCGCATTGTGGCCGAAGGCGGGACGGATAGCCCTGTCGCTATTGAGTTTGCTGGCCGTGGTTGCGGCGCTAGCCGCGTTCGCCCCGCCTGCCTTCGCGCAGGAAGCTTCGGGAGGCGAAGCCAACCTGATCCTCCCCAATCTCGACCAAGCCACGTTCTTCGGTGGCATCGGCGGCCGCACGCTGCTCATGTGGGGTCTGGTCGTCTGCGCGGCCGGGTTGCTGTTCGGACTGATGATTTACCAACAGCTTCGCAACATGCCGGTACACGCTGCCATGCTCGAGATCTCCGAGCTTATCTACGAAACCTGTAAGACCTATCTCATCACGCAGGGGAAATTTCTGGCGCGGTTGGAAGTGCTAATCGGCGCGGTGATCATCATCTACTTCGGCGCGCTGCGGCACATGGGGACCATCAAAGTCGTCACCATTCTGTTGTTCAGCATCATCGGAATCTTAGGCAGCTACGGCGTAGCGTGGTTCGGCATTCGCGTCAACACCTTCGCCAACTCGCGCACGGCCTTTGCCAGCCTGCGCGGCAAACCGTTTCCGTGTTACGCGATTCCGCTCAAGGCGGGCATGAGCATCGGCATGCTGCTGATCAGCGTGGAGCTGATCCTGATGCTGGTCATTCTGCTGTTTATCCCGGGCGATCTGGCGGGCGCGTGTTTCATCGGTTTTGCCATTGGCGAATCGCTAGGCGCGGCGGCGCTGCGCGTGGCCGGCGGCATCTTTACCAAGATCGCCGACATCGGCGCGGATTTGATGAAGATCGTATTCGGGATCAAGGAAGACGACGCTCGCAACCCCGGCGTGATTGCGGATTGCACCGGCGATAACGCCGGCGATTCGGTCGGCCCAAGCGCGGACGGCTTCGAAACCTACGGCGTCACCGGCGTCGCGCTGATCACTTTTATCCTGCTCGCCGTTCACGATCCGCTGTTGAAAGTGCAGCTGCTGGTTTGGATTTTCACCATGCGCGTGGTGATGGTGATTTCGTCCGCGCTTTCCTACTTTATTAACGACGCGATCGCTCATGCCAAGTACGCCAATGCGGACCGCATGAACTTTGAAGCGCCGCTCACGACGTTGGTCTGGCTCACGTCGCTGGTGTCGATTGGGTTGACCTATGTGGTCTCGTATCTCATGATCCACGACATCGGCGGCGACAACACGCTCTGGTGGAAGCTGTCGACCGTCATCACTTGCGGGACGCTAGCCGGCGCCGTGATTCCGGAGCTGGTCAAAGTGTTTACCTCAACCGAGTCCGGCCACGTGCGCGAGGTGGTGAGCTCGGCGCGGGAAGGCGGAGCGTCGCTCGGTATTCTGTCCGGCTTCGTTGCCGGCAATTTCAGCGCGTTCTGGCTGGGCATGGCGATCATGACGCTGATGGCGGTGGCTGCGTCGGTCAGCTCGATCGGGGCCGGAATGGATAGCCTGATGCTGGCGCCGCCGGTATTCGCTTTCGGCCTGGTGGCGTTTGGCTTTCTGGGCATGGGTCCGGTCACGATCGCAGTGGATTCCTATGGCCCGGTGACGGATAACGCCCAATCAGTGTACGAGCTGTCGCTCATCGAATCGCTTCCGGGGGCTCCCGCCGAGATCAAGGCGAAATTCGGATTCGTTCCGCAGTTTGAAATTGCCAAAGCTACGCTCGAAGAGAACGATGGCGCCGGCAACACGTTCAAAGCCACGGCCAAGCCTGTGCTGATCGGCACCGCGGTGGTGGGCGCAACCACCATGATTTTCTCGATTATTTTGACGCTGACCGACGGCTTGAAAGCCGAATTGTTGCGAAATCTGACCATCCTGCATCCGCCGTTCCTGCTCGGTCTGATCACTGGCGGCGCGGTGATTTATTGGTTTACCGGCGCATCCACGCAGGCCGTAACCACCGGAGCCTATCGCGCGGTCGAATTCATCAAGGCCAACATCAAGCTGGAAGGTTCCACCAAGGCGTCGGTCGCGGATTCGAAGAAGGTGGTCGAAATTTGCACCCTCTACGCGCAGAAGGGGATGTTCAACATTTTCCTGACTGTGTTCTGCGCGACGCTGTCTTTCGCTTTCGTTGAGCCGTATTTCTTCATCGGCTATTTGATCTCCATAGCGCTATTCGGTTTGTTCCAGGCTATCTTCATGGCCAATGCCGGCGGCGCCTGGGACAACGCCAAGAAGATCGTTGAGACCGAGCTGAAGGAAAAAGGGACGCCTTTGCACGCTGCCACGGTAGTGGGCGATACGGTCGGCGTTCCGGTCAAGGATACGTCGTCAGTCGCGCTCAATCCGATCATCAAATTCACGACCCTATTCGGCTTGCTGGCGGTAGAACTGGCGGTTAGCCTGGCGCGCGAGCAGGGCACGATGCTCACGCACACGCTGTCGGCGGCATTCCTGCTGGTGGCGCTGATCTACGTGCGACGCTCGTTCTACGGCATGCGCATTCAGAGCGGGAAATAGTTGTGGGGCAGGTCCCCGACCTGCCGCTTTAGAATGGGCAGGTCGGGGACCTGCCCCACTTTGTCATGCGGCGGTTTAGCGCTTTTCTGATTTCGGCGGGCATTGCCGTTGCGCAAGATCTTGCCAACGGCCAGCGCATTTTTCAATCCCAGTGCGCCCATTGTCACGGGCCGCGCGGTGAAGGCGGGCGCGGCGCCAATCTTGCCAAGCCTCGCTTGCGGCACGCCGCCGATGACGCAGCGCTTTTCAAGATCATCGACCAAGGCATCGAAGGCACTGAGATGCCCGGGGCCGGGATGACGATCCCTGAAACCTGGCAAGTGGTGGCGTTCGTGAAATCGCTGGGGCGCGTGCCGCCAAGTACCCTCTCCGGTGATCCGGTGCGCGGCGAGAAAATCTACGCGGCAAATGGCTGCGCCGGGTGTCATACCATCCGCGGGCGCGGCGGCGCGCTCGGCCCGGACCTCACCGATGTGGGCGCGCGCCGCAGTCCACGGCATCTGCGCGCGTCGGTCACCGAGCCCGAAGCAGAGGCGCCAGATGGCTTCCTGCAAGTGCGGGTCACGCCGCGCAAAGGTCCGCGAATGACCGGCGTGCGCGTGAATGAAGATACGTTTTCCATTCAGGTTCGCGATCTGGCGGGCAATCTTCATTCCTACTGGAAGAACGATCTCGCCGAGTTGCAGAAAGACCGCGGCAAATCGCCCATGCCGGCTTACGGCGGCAAACTGGCATCGGGCGAACTCGACGATCTGGTCGCCTATCTGGCCTCACTCGAGGGTGCTCGATGAAAGCCGCGCTATTGCTATGCGGCGCGGCGTTCACGCTGGCCGCGCAAGTTCCCTACGAGCGAATCCTGAACGCCGCGCACGAGCCCGGCAACTGGCTGACTTACTCCGGGACCTACGACGCCCAGCGGTATTCCACCCTCAACCAGATCACGCGCGACAACGTCAGCCGCCTGCGTGTGGCGTGGATGTATCAGGTCAGCTCGCGCCACAAACTGGAAACTTCGCCGCTGGTCTTTGATGGCGTAATGTATATTTCCGAGCCGCCCAGCGACGTCACCGCGCTCGATCTCAAAACCGGCCGTCCCATCTGGACCTATCGCCGGACATTGCCGGCGGGCATCATCGCATGCTGCGGCCAGGTGAATCGCGGCGTCGCCGTTCTCGATGACCAGCTTTTCGTCGGCACCATCGACGCGCATATCGTCGCGCTCGATCTGAAAACCGGCCGCGTGCGCTGGGACACGGAAGTCGCCGATTACAAGCAGGCCTACTCCATCACGGCCGCGCCGCTCGCGCTCAAAGACAAAATCATCGTAGGCATCGCCGGCGCCGAGTACGGCATTCGCGGATTCCTCGACGCTTACGATGCGAAGTCGGGCAAGCGCGCGTGGCGTTTCTGGACCGTGCCCGGCCCCGGCGAGCCCGGCAATGAAAGCTGGTCGGGCGATAGCTGGAAAATGGGCGGCGCGCCCACATGGGTTACGGGCGCATACGATCCCCAAGCCAATCTGCTCTACTGGGGCACCGGCAATCCCAGTCCGGATTTCGTCGGCGACACGCGGGTGGGCGACAACCTGTATTCGGACTCCGTGATTGCTCTCGATCCCGATACAGGCACGCTCAAATGGCATTTTCAATTTGTGCCGCACGATGTGAATGACATGGATTCCAACCAGGTGCCGGTTCTGCTGGATGCGGTCTACAAAGGCCGCGCCCGCAAGCTGATGCTGTTCGCCAACCGCAACGCGTTCTATTATGTGCTCGACCGCATCACCGGCGAATTCTTGAGCGCGACACTGTTTGCCCGGCAGAATTGGGCCAAGGAAATCGACGCGCGCGGCCGGCCCGTGCCTAACCCCGAAACCGTTCCCAACTTGCAAGGGGCGGTGGTGTATCCGGATGACGATGGATCCGCCAACTGGTTCAGCCCGTCCTACAGCCCGCAGACGATGCTCTTCTATCAGAACGTCCGCGAAAAGGGGCAAGTTTACTTCCGCACCGATGCCGCCTACGAATCAGGCCGCATGTTCACGGGAGCGGCGCATCGCGGCATTCCCGGCGAAGAGCCCTGGGGGGCGTTGCGCGCGCTCGACGCGCTTACCGGCGAGAAGCGCTGGGAATTCCGTCTGCAAACGCCGCCCTGGTCGGGTATCATGGCGACGGCGGGAGGCCTGGTTTTTTCGGGAACGATGGAAGGCGATTTTTTCGCGCTGGATGCCGTTTCCGGGAAACCGCTATGGCGTTTCCAGACGGGCGGCGCGATTTGGGCAAACCCCATCAGCTATCTGAGCGGGTTTTCTTTGAATGTTCAAAAGGCAGGTCGGGGATCTGCCCCACTTATCTAACCGCTGCCCGCGCCTCGGCAAATTTCGCCAGCCGCACGGCAGCCTGTTCCATCGTGGCGCGCGATTTTGAATAGGTGAATCGCAGCCGCTTCGGATTTTTCAGCGTGGACGGATAAAACACCGAGCCGGCCACTCCGGCAACACCGGCTTCACGCAGCAGCCGTTCGGCGAACTGCGTGTCGTCCTGATCGGAGAGCTCGGAATAATCGCACCATAGGAAATACGAACCGCCCGGCTCGTACCAGCTGATTCCGGTCGCGGCCAGCGCGTCGCAGAGAATCTTCTTGCGCGTCCAGTATTCCGCCCGCAAGGCGTCATAAAAGCTTTGCGGCAGCTCATTGATGGCGGTGGCTAGTGCGATCTGAAAGGGATGCGGCGCAGTGACGGTATGGAAATCATGCATTTTGCGCAGCTCGTTGGTAAGCGATTCCTCAGCCACCAGGTATCCCACGCGCCAGCCGGTCACCGAGTACGTCTTGCCCATGGAAGTGCAGGTGACAGTGATGTCGGCGCCGCCCGGTAATGACGCCGTGCTGACGTGCTCATGGCCGGGCCAGATCAGGTACTCGTAGGTTTCGTCCGAAAAAATCAGCAGGTCGTGAGCGCGGGCGAAGTCGATCACCGTCTGCAGCTCTGCGCGCGTGAACACCTTGCCGGTAGGGTTGACGGGATTGCACAGCAGCACCGCGCGCGTGCGGGGATTGTACAGTTTTTCCAAATCTTCGCGGGTGAATGAAAAATCCGGCTCCCAGAGCTCCATCATTTTCAAATCGAGTCCGGAGGCGATGGCTTGCAGCACGTAATTCTCGTACATCGGCGCGAACGTGATCACCTCGGTGCCGCGCTCGATCAGCGACTCCATGGCGACGATCATGCCTTCAGTCGCGCCGCAGGTGATGACGATATTGCGTTCCGGGTCAGCCTGAATCTTGTTGAATGATGCCAGCTTGCGCGCGACGGCTTCGCGCAGCACCGGCGATCCCCAGGGATTGGTGTACTGATGGTTAGGGCCGTGAATCGCCCGGATGGCGAATTCCTTCAACTCTGGGAACGTGTCGTCATCGGGAAAACCCTGCGAGAGATTTACTGCGCCGAGCTGCGCGCTCAAAATGGTCGTTTGGCGAATCACCGATTCGCGCATGGGTAGACGTTTGAAAGCCATGGTCATCGATCAGTGTAACCTAGGCGGGTAATGGGCTTCTCTCTCTGGATTGCCGGCGATGTCGCCTGGGCGCAGGGCACCTACGAATCGCGTCCCCTGGGCACCGCCGTGATCTCCGTTACCGACATGTTCAAGCGCCGCGACTTTCACTCGCTTCGCCGCGCGCCCAGCGTGTTCGATCCCAGCTATGTCGGATTATTCGCGTCGCTCGGCGATTTGAATGCGCTGCTGCGGAAGCGCCGCCCGCGAACGTTGACAGTGTCCCACCGCAGACGATAGGCTCATTATTCCCCGAGGCATCATAAGCAATGAAGGTTGACCTGAACGGAAAAATTGCGCTGGTAACCGGCAGCGCCCAAGGGATCGGCAAAGCCATCGCGCTGGCTCTCGCCGCCAATGGCGCAGCGATCGTCGTGAACGACCTGGACGCAGCGCTCGGCGCCGAAACCGTCAAAGCTGTCCGTGCTCTGGGCTCCCGCGCGAGTTTCATTCCAGCCGACGTCTCCAAGCGCGAGGATGTGGACCGCATGGTTGCCGCGGCCGAGAGCGAATTCGGCGCGATCGATATCTTGGTGAATAACGCCGGCGTGAACACTCCCGGTCCGCTGCGCCGCGACATCAACGAATACGATGCCGCCGAATGGCGCCGCGTGATGAGCGTCGATCTCGACGGATTGTTCTACTGCTGCCGCGCCGCGTCGCCCGGCATGGTGGCGCGCAAGCAGGGATCGATCATCAATATTGCTTCGGTGATGGGCGTGGTGCCGATCCGCCGCCAGTCGGCATTCGCCGCCGCCAAAGCCGCGGTCATCAATTTCAGCCGTTCCATTGCTCTGGAATTGGCCCCGCACGGCATTCGGGCCAATGCACTGGTGCCGGGATCGATTCTGACTCAGGGCACAAGCGCGCTGTTTTACAATCCGGAGCAGCAAAAACTCGCCGAAAGCCTGCTCAGCCACATTCCGCTTGCCCGTCCCGGCACGTGCGAGGAGATCGCTCACGCCGCGCTGTTCCTGGCATCGCCCGAAGCTTCCTACATCACCGGCACGACGCTGACCGTGGATGGCGGCTGGACGGCCGGCTTCGCGCGCGACTGGTAACTTACCATGCCCACATTCACCGCCGTTCAGCTAAAACAATCCGGCCAGGAAGTGTTTCAAGCCGCCGGAGCTTCGCCGGAGGAAGCGCGCATCGTGGCGGATTCGCTGGTCGAAGCCAACCTCGCCGGTCACGATTCACATGGCGTGATGCGCATTCCCGAGTACGTTGAAGCCATGGAAAAAGGGCTGGTTGTATTGGGAGCCAAGCTGCAAATCGTTCTCGAAAGCGAATCGTTCGCGGTGCTCGATGGCGGCTGGGGCTTCGGCCAGGTCATGGGGCAGCAAGCTATGGCCATTGCCATCGACAAGGCTGCCCGTGTTGGCGTGGCCACAATCTTTGCGCGTAACTGCTGCCATATCGGCCGTGTTGGCGAATATCCGGAAATCGCGGCGGCGCGCGGCATGGCATGCGTGATGTTCGTGAATGCTCATGGCGCCGGCAAGCTGGTGGCTCCCTGGGGTGGACTTGACCGGCGGCTTTCCGCCAACCCGATCGCCATCGGCGTGCCGCTGGCGTCTGGCGGCCCCATCATTGTGGATATTTCCACCTGCGCGATCGCCGAGGGCAAGCTGCGCAACATGATGACCGCCGGCGCCGCTGTTCCGCCCGGCTCGATTGTCGACGCCGAAGGCAAGCCTTCCACCATTGCCGCCGATTTTTACGGCCCTCCGCCCGGCGCATTGCTGCCTTTCGGCGGACACAAAGGATTTGCCCTCGGGCTTGCCGCCGACTTGCTGTCGGGAGGGCTTTCGGGCGCCGGTTGCAGCCGTCCGGATGGCGAACGCCTGGGCAACAGCTTCACGGCAGTGGTGATCGATGTGGCCCGCGTTCGGGGCGCCGAAGCTTTCGAACAAGAAGCGCGCAAGCTGGTGGAGTACGTCAAGAGTAGCCGCCGCGCGCCTGGCGTCGAAGAGATCCTGGTTCCCGGCGAGCCTGAAAAGCGGGAGCGCGAGCGCCGCAGCCGCGAAGGCATCGCCGTCCACGCCGCCACCTGGCAGCGCATCGTCGATACCGCTCAACGCCACGGGCTGAAGTTGCAGGTTCAATAAAGTGCGAGCCGCCGCGGTTCTGCTGCTGGCCGCCGTGCTCATCGCGCAATCGCCCCCGACATGGCAGGAAATGCGGCGCGCGGCGCGGGCTGCGCGTGAGGCGAAAGACTATCCCGCGCTTCGCGACAATCTGCGCAAGCTCTACGCATTGGCTCCCGGACACCCCGGCATGGTTTACAACCAGGGGGCCGTCGAGGCGCTGCTGGGCAACAAGGACGCCGCCCTCGACTGGCTGCGCCTCTACGCCGAAATGGGCTTTGCGTGGGATATCGCCGCGGAAGCCGATTTCGCCGCCATCCGCCAGAGCGAAGGATTCAAGCAGATCGAGGCGCGCATGGCGGAGAACCGCAAGCCGGTCTCAAACAGCCAGGTGGCATTTACGCTGCCCGAAAAAGATCTGCTGGCCGAAGACATTACCTACGATCCCAAAACCAAGACCTTCTACGTGAGCAGTGTTCACCATCGCAAGATTCTGGCGATTGACGCGCACGGCGCGGCGCGCGAATTCATTCGCGAAGGGCAGGATGGCGTGTGGGCCATGCTGGCGGTCGCGGTAGATGCAAAGCGGCGTGTGTTGTGGGCCTCCACTGCCGCCATGGGCCAGGCACTCGGTTATCAGGCGGCGGATGCCGGCCGCTCCGCCATGCTGAAGTACGATCTGCGCACTGGCAAACAGCTTAAGCGCTACGACCTGCAGCGCGTGGATGGCCAGCAGCACGTCCTGGGCGACATGACCCTCAGTCCCGACGGCGACGTCTACATTGGCGACGCTTCGGGCGCCGTTTACATGATTTCGCACCGCCGTGATGTGCTGGAAGTTCTCGTGGGCCCCGGCGAAATAGTGGGGCCGCAAACTCCCGCGCTCTCACCCGACGGCAAGCGCCTGTTCGTCGCCGATTACGGCCGCGGCATCGCCATTGTCGACCTCGCCAGCCGCGCTGTGAGCTGGCTCGCCACCCCCAAAAATCTAGGAGTGGCCGGAATTGATGGCTTGTATCTGACCGGCCGCCAGTTGATCGCCGTACAGAACGGCACTTCGCCCATCCGCATTATTCGCATCCAGCTCGATTCCTCGCTCACGCGCGCCGAAAGCTGGCAGGTGATCGAAGCCAACACCAAGGCGCTGGGCACGCCCACGCATGCCGTGGTGGTGGGCCGCGAGCTGTTTTTCATCGGCAACTCCGGCTGGGATAATTTCGAAGATGAGGGCCCAATCAAGAAGGGCGCAGTTTTCCAGCCGCCACAAATCCTCAAAGTACGTCTTACGCCGTAAGGGTATCCTGGCGATAACATAACGTTGCTAACCAAACGCATCTTGACCGATCGGCCATCCTCAGACGCATAATCGCAAGAGCAGGGTCTATGATCTCCGGGTGCGCCGTCGACCACAATTTCTTCCCGTGCATGTTTCACTATGCGCCCGAGATGCTGCTGCTCACCGTGCTTGCCCTGGTTGCCGTGGCCGGCGTCTGGACGTATAAGAACGGCCACCGCTAAATCTTCGGCTAATCCTGTTCGAAATCCAGCCCGTATTTCCCGATAAGTAAAGGGTGAGCCGGTTCCTGGACGACGCCGCGGGAATTTTCGATGTAGCGCAATCGGCCGCCGATAGCGGCGCCGGTTCCGGCATCACGATCCTGATGAGCGTCGAAGGCGGCATTCGCCTGCTGGCCGATTCCGACTGGCCGCTCGCGTCACTCGCCGCGCATCACGGAGCGTCCGCCGTATATCGAGTGCACAACACGCAAGGCACAATCACTGTCGATGGCCGTTCGGGTGGCCGCACCTGCCGCCTGGCCGGCGAACAGCCCGCCGCCGTCGCCCGTCGATTACTCAACTACTGAGCTTCCAGCCAGCGAAGGGTTTCACCGTTGCGCAGCTCGGTCCGCCATCTTTCCCCGTGCCTGGGACACGCGCTTCGAGAACGGCCCCTGTCGCGATACGGTCGATCGCGATCCCTGTAAGCGGCACCTTTAACCGGCGACTCCAACATGAGTCCAACTGACCCGCATATGTCCCGATGTCGATGTACACGAAGCGTTGACCGGCTGGCCCCTGCACGAACGGGCCCGCCAGGCTCGGCCCTTTCACTCCCACGCTGAATTGAAAGCTCAGATCTTTCCCGTTGGACGTTTGCGTTTGCACCGTCTCGTAGGCGCTGCCGCGTCCCTTTTGCAAGCCGAAGCCAACGCCCTTCGGAGGCCGCTCCAAAACTATGCGCAGCGTCAACTCACCGTTCATGATTTTCACAGCGCGAAAACCCAGGGCTTGGCGTGTTCCAGTTCCTGATAGCCCACGCCGGGAGCGCGCAGCTTTAGGGACGCACGAAACTGTTTGGGATCGACGGCGTTGTCCTTGAACATATCGTAATGGCAGGGAATGGCGGCTTTGGGTTTGATCTTGCCCATCAGCTCGGCCGCTTCGAAATGCGACAGGTTGTTGAAGCCGCCGTTGATGCAGGTGATGGCCAGATCGGGCGAATATTTTCCGGCCGACGCCAGCAGCTCGCTCGCGTCCGTATCGCCGGTCATGTAGAGACGCGGCCCTTTGCCGAACGTGAAGACGTAACCCATGTGGTTCAGGTCGGTATCGTCGGTGGGCAGGGCGAAAGTCCCGCGGATGTGGATATCGCGAAATTCCAGCTCGCATTGTGGCCACGCTGGAACGATGCGCCCGCTTTCCACGCCTTCCTCGCGGTAAACGTCGCAGCTCGGGTGAGGGCCGATGAATTGCATCGTGTTCTTGTTGCGGAGGCCGCGGATAGTAGCCGGGTCGGTGTGGTCGGCGTGGTTGTGCGTGCAGACATAGCAATCCACGTCCAGCTCTTCCGGCGCAATATAAACCGGCACCTGGCGTCTCACGTCGATACCCAGATCGGGGAGGGCGCACGCGCAATTGTCGGTGAGGTAAAGGTCGGTCGAAAGCAGCGTGCCCGCGGACGTTTTGAAAATGAATCCGTTTTGTCCCAGCCACCAGATAGCGACGGCGCTCCGCGGCACAGCAAAGCCGCGGATTTCAGACATCACGCTCATTTGGGTTTTCTGGCCAACACCTTGCGCGCCGCTGCCGCCACATCGCGCGCCAGCATGCCGTACTTGTCCAGCAACTGCTCCGGCGTAGCGGATTCGGCGTAGCCGGTGAGTCCTACAAATTCCATCACGCAGGGATGAGTCTCGGCGACCACTTGCGCGATGCGCACCCCCAGGCCGCCATCCACCAGATGCTCCTCTGCCACCACGATTGCGCCCGTCTCGGCCGCGGCCTTGCGGATGATGTCGCGATCCAGCGGCTTGATGGTATGGAAATCGATGACGCGCGCCGAAATGCCTTCGGCCGCCAGTGTTTCCTGGGCGCGAATGGACTCGGCCACCAGCAGCCCCGTGGCCATGATCGTGACATCGCTGCCGTCGATCAATTGGATGGCTTTGCCCATCTCGAATTTCTGATCGGCGGAGTAAATAATCGGCGCCTTCATGCGGCCGGTGCGCGCAAACACCGGGCCCACATGATGGCCGGCGGCGCGAATCAGCGCCATGGTCGAAACTTCGTCGGCCGGCGAGAGCACAATAAAGCCGGGCAGGGAACAGGCCAGCGCGGTTTCCTCGATGCTCATCTGGGATGGGCCGTCTTCGCCAATCGAGATGCCGCTATGCGTGCCCACGGCTTTCAAGTTGACTCCCGGATAAGCGACGGCGCAGCGTAGCTGCTCAAAGCCTTTGTTCATCACGAATGACGAAAAGCTGGCCACGAAGGGAATTTTCCCGGCATAGGCCAGGCCCGCGCCAATGGCCACCATGTTGGCTTCGGCGATGCCGCAGGAGAAGAAGCGGTCGGGGAATTCGTTATGAAACAACGATGTGAAAGTGGATTTGGAAAGGTCGGCGTCGCATACCACAACGTCGCGATTCTCCTTCCCCAAAGCGACCAGCGCCTTGCCGAAAGCCTCGCGCGTGGCCATGCCGAGCTTGAGCTCAAATTTCGTGGTGGCCGCCATTATTGCAGCTCCTGTAGCGCCCGCTTCACTTCGTCTGGAGTCGGCGCCGTGCCGTGGAATTTCGGATTGTTCTCCATGAATGAGACGCCTTTGCCCTTGATGGTGCGCGCGATGATCGCCGTGGGCTTCCCGTTGGTGGCCGCGGCTTCCTGAAACGCGGCGTCAAGAGCGGCCAGGTTGTGTCCATCGACGTCGATGACGTGCCAGCCAAACGAGCGCCATTTGTCGACGATGGGCTCGATTTCCATGATGTCCTTGACGAATCCGTCCAGTTGAATGCGGTTGGAATCCACAATCGCCACCACGTTATCGATCTTGTGATAGCCGGCGAACATCGCCCCTTCCCAGACTTGGCCTTCCTGGATTTCACCATCGCCCAGCATGGCGTACGATCGGGCCGGGCTCCCGTCCAGTCGCGCCGCCAGCGCCATACCGAGCGCGAGCGAGACGCCTTCGCCCAGCGATCCCGTCGAAGCCTCAAGCGCGGGAAAAAAGCGCACGTCCGGGTGACCCTGATACATCGAACCCAGCTTGCGAAACGTGTTCAACTTGTCCGCGGGACAATATCCGGCTTCGGCCATCACCGCGTAGAGCACCGGCGAAGCGTGGCCCTTGGACAGGATGAAACGGTCTCGGTCCTTCCACTTCGGATTGGCCGGATCGTGCCGCATTGTCCGAAAGTAGAGCGTCAGCAGAACTTCGACCGCCGACAGCGATCCGCCCGGATGTCCGGAGCCCGCCGCGCCGATCATTTCGATAATCGCCCGGCGCACGCGCTTGGCCATTACCGTCAATTCGTCCAAACTTTTCTGTTGCTGTTGCATGGAAGCCTTCACTGTAACAGCCGCGCCGCGGGCTTCGCAAAATACGAAATGATGACATCGGCGCCCGCGCGCCGTATGGCAATCAGCGACTCCATCATGGCGCGATCGTGATCGATCCAGCCATTGCGCGCCGCCGCTTCAATCATGGCGAACTCGCCGCTCACCTGGTATGCCGCGATAGGCACATCGAAGCGCTGGCGCGCCTGCCAGATCAGGTCCAGATAGGGCAGAGCAGGCTTAATCATGATCATGTCAGCGCCTTCGTCCAGATCGAGCTCGATTTCCCGCATGGCTTCGCGCCCGTTGGCTGGGTCCATCTGATAGCTGCGCCGGTCGCCAAACTGCGGCGTCGATTCCGCCGCTTCCCGAAACGGTCCGTAGAAGACCGAGGCGAACTTGGCCGCGTAGGAGAGAATCGGCGTATTCTGAAATCCCGCGCCGTCGAGCGCCTGGCGAATCGCCGCCACACGGCCGTCCATCATGTCGGAGGGCGCTACGATATCGGCCCCGGCGCGCGCGTGAGACACCGCCGTCTTCGCCAGCCACTGCAGGGTGGCGTCGTTATCGACCTCGCCCGCAACGATCTTGCCGCAATGGCCGTGGCTGGTGTATTCGCAATTGCAGACATCGGTGACCGCGAGCAAGTCCGGCACTTCACGCTTCACCGCGCGCAGGGCGTTTTGCACAATGCCGTCCTCCGCATAGGCGCCCGAGGCCGCATCGTCCTTGCTCTCCGGCAGGCCGAAAAGAATCACGCCGCCCAGGCCCAGCTTGGCCGCCTCGGCGCATTCGATCACCAGTTGGTCGATGGATAGCTGGCAATGGCCGGGCATCGACGATATCTCGCGGCGCACGCCTTCCCCTGCTGTCACAAACAAGGGCAGGATGAGTTGCGATGCCGCCAGATGGGTCTCGCGCACCAGCCGGCGCATGGGTTCACTCGAGCGGAGGCGGCGCATTCGATGCGTCGGAAAGGGCATTCAAGGGAATTGTAACCCGGAGAAACGTTAACTACGGGGGTTCTCTGGCAAATACCCCCTTGACAAGGCCACTGGCATGATTAGAATAAGACCAATCTGGCTCTATGCAGCCCCCATGTTCGCATCAGCGCACCGAGCTCATCGCCAGACGCGATGGCGTGGACTACGTCGAGTGCCTGGATTGCCGCCAAATCTTCGAAGCCGAAGATCTCGAATCCGCCACCGCGGAAAAATCTGCAGAGGAAGAAGAGCCGGCCTAGCGCGATAATCTCCTCATGCGCCTGGTCCTGGTTGCCCTGTTAGCCTGTACTGCCCTGATCGCCCAGAAATACACCGGCACTTTGCCGCCCAAGCCCGACTTGCCGTATCTGGTGCACGCCAACAATCTGGTTCCCACCGAAGCCGGCGAAGCGCGCGAGGAGGGGAAGAAGGACGACATCATCTACGTCATCGCCGGAGCCGCCTCTCCGGTGAAGACTCCGCTCGCCAGCCCCATTTTCCTGCTGCAAGCCGACAAACTGCAGCCCGAAAAGTTCGAGCTCTACCGCCTGGAAGTGAAAAACGGCCGCCGCGAGGTGACGTTCTCCCGCAAGAAACGCAAGACGGCCCGTCCGATCCGGCTGTCCATCCACCCGCTGGGCGAAAGCGTCTATCGGCTGGAAGTCGACGAAACGCTGGAGAATGGCGAGTACTCAATCTCGCCCGGCGGATCGAACCAGGTCTTCTGCTTCGCTGTGTTCTGACGCCCCTATTTGCTGGACTGCAACAGCAGTGAGGCCTTGGTGCTCCACAAGGTGCGGCCATCCTCGTCCACCAGCGTAATCACCGGCAGGCCGTCAGAATCGAATCCGATGCGCCCCAGGGGCTTGCCTTCTTTGTTCACCAGGATGAAGCTTTGCGCCCGGACCTCCCGCGGGACAGGCACCGGGGCTTGCGTCTGCGCAAAAGCCGGAGAAGGCGCCAGGTAACGGGAAAGCAGGCCTCCCAGCAATCCGGCGGCAAGGGTTAAGGCGATATTCATGGTGCGCTTCATGGCGGTGAGTCTCCTTACTCAGATCATATCGCGCCCGCCGGGTCTCCATACGGTGACTCCTCGCGCCCGGCCCGCCGGTTGTGTTATGCTGATTCGGTAACCAAAATCGAGATAAAGAGAAGACAAGGAGCAGTACCCTCAAGAATGGCATTGGCGACAGACGCAAAACGTCAGATTCTGACCAGCAATCAGACCCACAAATCCGATACCGGCTCGCCTGAAGTTCAGATTGCTCTTCTAAGCGGGCGCCTAGCTCAACTGACGGAGCATTTCAAGACACACAAGAAAGACCATGCCTCCCGCAAGGGACTTCTTACCATGGTCGCCAAGAGACGCAGGCTGCTGACGTACTTAAAAAACAACAGCCCGGAGCGCTATCAAGGCGTTCTGCAAAAGCTCGCCATTCGTCATTAGGGGTTCTTTGTGAGGAACGGCAAAGCGCCGATCCAGTTTCAGGACCTTCCGCCAACCCTGTCAACTCCCTCTCAGTAAAGAAACCAGCCGGGCCCGGTGCCCGCGCTGATGGAGGTTTTTCCAACATGCAGACATTTGAAGTAGATTTAAACGGCCGTAAAATCACCTTGGAAACGGGCAGAGTGGCCCGCCAGGCAAACGGTTCGGTACTGGTTCGTTCCGGCGATTCAGTCGTGCTGGTCACGGCTTGCGCCGCCGAAGCCCCTAAACCCAACGCGGGCTTTTTCCCGCTGACTGTCGACTATCGCGAATACACTTACGCGGCCGGCAAAATTCCCGGCGGCTTCATCAAGCGCGAAGGACGCCTTTCGGAAAAGGAAGTCCTCACCTGCCGCCTGATCGACCGTCCCATTCGTCCGTTGTTCCCTGAAGGCTATCTCTGTGAAACCCAGATCATCGCCATGGTTCTTTCGGCCGATCCGGAACACGATCCCTCAAGCCTGGCCATCGTCGGCGCAGGCGCAGCGCTCGCCATCTCCGATATTCCTTTTCATCATGTGCTGGCCGGTGTTCGCGTTGGCCTGGTGAACGGAGCGTACGTCGCCAACCCGACTTATAACGAGACGCGCGAATCCAAGCTCAACATCATCGTCGCCGGCACCGAAGGCGGCATCGTGATGGTGGAAGCCGCTGCTCAGCAGGCCTCCGAACAGGAAGTGCTCGCGGCCATCGAATTCGGCCACGATTGCTGCAAGAAGATCGCCACCGTGATTGGCAAGATGGTGAAGGAGATCGGCAAGACCAAGCGCGAGTACACGCCGCCGGCCATCAATCAGACGCTGTTCGACGAGATCGCCGGTAAAGTGCGCACCGCGCTCACCGATGCGATGGACACCAAGAAATACCCCAAGCTGGAAAGCTACGCCAAGATTTCCGAGATCAAGAAGACGATGATCGAGGCTCTGCCGGAAGAAAGCAGAGCCGAGGCGGCCGAGCTGTACGATGTTCTCAAAGAGCGCATCTTCCGCGACCAGATGCTGAAGGACAAGCGCCGTCCCGACGGCCGCAAGTTCGACGAAGTGCGCAATATCACCATCGAAACCGGCGTGCTGCCGCGCACTCACGGCTCCGCCATTTTCACGCGCGGCGAAACCCAGGCGCTGGTGACTGTCACTCTGGGAACCAAAGACGATGAGCAGCGGATTGAACTGCTCGAGCCCGGTGAAGCGCCTTCCAAGCGCTTCATGCTGCATTACAATTTCCCGCCGTTCAGCGTGGGCGAAGTCGGCTTCATGCGCGGAGCCGGACGCCGCGAAATCGGGCACGGCGCGCTTGCCGAGCGTTCCATATTGCCGATGATTCCGGCCGATACGGTATTTCCCTACACGCTGCGCGTGGTCAGCGACATTCTGGAATCCAATGGATCGTCGTCAATGGCTTCGGTCTGCGGCGCCAGTTTAGCGTTGATGGATGGCGGCGTGCCGCTTACCGCGGCCGTCGGCGGCGTGGCTATGGGCCTGGTAAAGGAAGGCGACAAATACGCCATTCTCACCGACATCGCCGGCGCCGAAGATCATTACGGCGACATGGATTTCAAAGTCGCCGGCACCAAAGAGGGCATTACGGGCCTTCAGATGGACATCAAGGTGCCTAACATCACCACCGCCATCATGAAGGAAGCCCTCGATCAGGCGCGCCGCGGACGGCTGCATATTCTGGATAAAATGCAGGCCGCTCTGGCGGAGCCGCGCAAGGCGCTTTCCATCTACGCGCCACGCATTTACACCATGCACATTCCGACCGATAAGATTCGCGACGTCATTGGGCCCGGTGGCAAAGTGATTCGCGGCATCATCGAGCAGACCGGCGTCAAAATCGACGTGGAAGACGATGGCACGATCCATATTGCTTCCGCCGACGGCGCCTCCGCCGAGAAAGCCATCCGCATTATTTCCGACATCACGGCCGTGGCCGAGGTGGGCAAAACCTATCTGGGCAAAGTGGTCCGGCTGGTTGATTTTGGCGCGTTTGTCGAAATCTTCCCAGGCACCGACGGTTTGCTGCACATCAGCGAGATCGCCGAGAACCGGGTCAAGGAAGTTCGCGATGAGCTGAAGGAAGGCGACCAGATTCTGGTCAAAGTCTTGGCCCTCGAGGGCAACAAGATCAAGCTCAGCCGCAAAGCCGTGCTACGCGAGCAGCGCGAAAAGCTGAAGTCCGCGACCCCGGTAGAGTAGTAGCAGCGTCAATTACGGCCGCACACATCGGGTGTGCGGCACATTCCACCCGGACAGGCGGGCAGCGATTGGCTCGCCTGGCTCCCGTTTGCCCGCGCCGCGAAGGTCGAGAACTGCTGCGTGACGTGCTTCTGGCCGCAAGATGGGCAGCCCATGTCCGCGGCTTCAGCAGCGCGCCGCACTAGCTTTTCGAACTTGTTGCCGCATTCCTCGCACTGATATTCGTAGATTGGCATAGCGTCACTAAAATTCTAACAGAGCCGCGAGTGGAAGGAGCGGTTCTTGCATGATCCCGGGTCAGCTTGTAAAAACGAAACACTGACATGACTCCCCGGATCATTGTCGGCATCCTTGCACTCGTGTGTGTATCGGTTTTTAGTGTGCAGTCGTCCATCGCTAGTTTGCAGATGGTGGAAGAGGTCAACAAAAAGCTGTCGCTAGACAGCCAGTTCGGTGAGTTAGTTTGGTATTGGCAAAAGACCAAGCGGCTCCACCGCGAATACACCAGGCTATGTCCGAGCGGACAGCTTTTGAGGAAGGTCTACATTCTTTGGTGGCTCTCAACTATCGGTTTGCTCGTCATTGCTTGGGGATTCGGTGTCTTCTAACTGAAGGGAAACAGACTTACGCACTACCCGGCATCGCCCGACAACTTCGCTTCCAGCCAAATCAGCAGGATCAGTGCAAACACCAGGCAGGTCCCGATCAGGGGGAACCCCATCACCACGCCCACTCCCCAAATTTGCGCGGCGTGTCCCAAAAGCCAGGGCGCCGTCATTCCTCCGGTCAGCGCCAGCGAAAAAATGCCGCTGAAGCGCGCCGGATGCGAATAGCGGAAGCGGTGCCCGATGCGCTCTGTCGCCAGCGGATAAATAGTCGCAAACCCGCCGCCCACCAGAAACAGCCCCACCACCGCGCCCGGCATGTTGTTGGTCGCAAGCAGGATGACGCAGCCGAAGAGCGCCGCGCCGGCGCTCATCACCAGAAGGCGCCCATGGCGGATGCGCGGCAGCAAGCCCACGGCCGCCAAGCGCCCCAGAAGCAGAAAAAGCCAGTACATCGCCAGCATGACCAGCGATGCGCTCGGGCTCACGCCCAGCCTGCGAATCAGGAAGATCGGCAGCCATCCGGCAATGGACCACTCGTTGCCGAATTGGAAAAACAGCAGCAGTGCGAACAGCACCGCCCTGAAATTGCGAAAGTCCTGCAGCGTTTGCGCGAGCGTGGGAGGCGGCAGCGCCGCCGGCGCCGGAAAAGTGCCGCGCGAATACCACACCGCGAAAAATCCGGGAATCACGGCAATCAGCACCAGAATGCTGGGCAGCGTGTAAGCGTAAAACGTTCCCGCCACCAGAACGGCGAGCAGCAGACAACCTAGTCCGAAAAAGATGCCGCCGACATTCACCGTCGCCGCCGGATCGCGGTCGTAGGCCGGAGCGATGGCCTGGAACAGCGCCGTGTTGAGCGAGCCGGCCGCGAATCCCAGGGCCAGCAAGCCGCCGGCGCGCCACAGCGGATGCGCTAACGGCGGAATCAGTCCCAGATAGAGCAGCGCGGCGCACGCCAGGAAGCAGGAAAACGTCAGCAGCCGGATCAGCGGCAGGCGGGGCAGCAGGCGCGCCGCCAGATCGGTTCCAATCACTACACCGGCGCCCATCGCCAGAAAGAAATTCCCGACTGTGCCGAATTCCGTGGTCGAGTGATAGCCCCAGGCGGGCAGAATGGCGCCGAGGAATCCAAAAAGCAGTCCCGAGAGCAGGAAGCCGGACAGAGCTCTGGATGAGGAAGGGAGCTCGACCGGGTCCGTGCCATCGCGCCGCGGCAGGGGATGCACGCATCGATTGTATACGAAGCCCGTGCAAGCGGAATTTACACGATCCGCGGGCGTCCGAAACGCTCTCTTGACAGCTTTTCGACTTGTGCTTACCATGAAGGCATCACTGAAAAAGGAGGTGGTCCAGAAAAATGATAGATAGTAGACCGCGCGAGGTGGCCGACTGCTGAGTCGACCGTTCTAACGTAGCCGGCTCCCGTTAATCAGTGACGGGGCCATGTTCCTGATGACCGGCTGCTTCGTCGCGCGAAGCAAACTGCCTCAGGTTTTATCGTAAGGCTACCTGCCCCCGTGGCCTCTTCGGAGCCCACGGGGGTTCGTCTTTTTGCTATACTGAATTTATCCGAAAGGTTTCCCGCTTCCATGAAAACTGGGATTCACCCTGCTTATAACGAAATCAATGTAATCTGCGCGTGCGGCCACACGTTCAAGACGCGGTCGACGCACAAAGGCGATATCCGCGTGGAAATTTGCTCCAACTGCCACCCGTTCTTCACCGGCAAGCAGAAGCTGATCGACACCGCCGGTCGAGTGGACCGCTTCGAGAAGAAGTACGTGAAAACGCGCGGCAAGAAACCTCAGCCGGTGGCGTAGACGCGGCTTGCGCCGACTCTTACCGGCTCAACAAAGTCCTAAGTTTATCTGTTACGCTCTCCTGCGTTCGGGAACTCACCACACCTAGGTAGCGCACCAGACTTGAGGTGTGAATTGTCGCCAGCTTGTGCAACCGAAGCACTGAAGGCGTCTTCAAATTGGTTGAACTAAACGCGGGTTTCCTGGGATCGAGCAACACATCACTCGGAAGAAGGTGAGCCGGAATGACCGACGAGATATAGGCAACCAACACTGGGCGAATTTTCATTCCCGGCGCGTCGCCGAATGGAAACTGGGCTAAGTGAATCTCACCGCGGAGCATTCGGTGGCTGGCCGTCGGCAAGAGTATAGATGTCCTGCCTGGGATCACCCAGTTCGTCGGACCACTCGGTAGCTATCCCACGGGACCACGAAACTCCAGCGTCATCCTCATCCGGCAGAAGAACAATGAGCCGTACAGGTCCGGCAGGCAGGCCTTCAGGCACTTGGGCATGCAGGCGATGCCGATCGTCTATGTCGCCGACCAATTCGATGGCTTTCATTGACACGGGCACGTTCTCCACGCTAGCTACATCCCAGGTGTCAGAGTGCCCGCGGCGGGGAATCGAAGGGGATGACGGACGCGGTTAGTCTCAGATCTAGAATCCGCCGCCGGATTGCTGGCGGTTCTTCTCCCGCTCAGCCCGCATCTTTTCGAATTCTGTTTGCTGAGCGTCCGTCAACAGTGCGCGAATTTTCTGCGTCTGCTCAGCCTGGATGGCCTTGGTTTCCGGATCGATCTTCTTGTGGCATTCCTGGTAGCGGCGCCGCGTCTCGTCGAGAATCGGCTCGAGCTGGCTGACCTGCTCATTGGTCAGGTGCAGCCGGGTGCGCATTTCGGCGATCAGCTGGCGGCGATACTCCGCCGGCGCCCTGGTGGTGGTGCTCGCGATCACCGAATTGGAAGTGTACAGCAAGTGCGCTGAGCCGCCGACGGCAATGCCGCTGGCAAATACCAGCAGCACGTACAAAGTAGTAGTGAGGGCCGGGCGCTTCATTACCGTTGATACCCCATATCGGAAACCGGCTCCACATGGACCGGCGCAAAGTTGTCAAGATTTTCGTGGAGGTCGTTGGCTTCGAGCACTTCGACGTAGGATTGCTTGGAATAAACGTGGGTATCGAGGCGGGTGAGTGACACGGCCACGGCCATCATCACACTAAGCGCGACAGCGATCGTCACCAGGTTGCGCGCCAGCTTCCCAAACAACAGCGGAACCCGCTCGCGGGCTTCGATTTTCTGCCATAGCCGCGGCATGAAATCCGCGCTGGGCTCGGGATCGGGAACGGCTTGCCGGTACGCCCGGAACAGCGCGTCCAGCCTCGCGTCGTCACCCATCGATCCGTGATCTTCGTGGTCGGTCAATAGCATAGAATACCCTAAGAACTCTTAGCCTTGGTAGAAGACTTTGGTCCAGAACCTAAAGACTTTAACACCCTCTGCCGGGCCCGGAAAAGCCGCACTTTGATGGCATTCTCGTTGACATGGTACACCTTTTCCAGCTCTTTCAGCGAAAGACCCTCTACTTCTTTTAAAGTCAACAAGATGCGATCTTCTTCCGATACCGACCGGAGCAAAGCATCAACCGTTTCCTTTACCCGGCCCTGTTCTTCTGCTTCCTTGCCCACTTTGCTGCCCGCCAAGGCATCGGCCTTGACCACCTGCTGCTCCGACAGGTCTGCCATCCGCGACTCGTTGCGCCGCCTCTGCCGCCGCAAATAATCGTAAGCGGCATTGACGGTCAGCCGGTACAGCCACGGCTCAAATACTTCCGGCGACCGCAGCTGGTCGAGCGAAAAATACAGCCGCAGGAACACTTCCTGACCCACATCCTCCACATCGTCGGGATGCCCGATCAGCCTGGCGATCGTGCCTAAAATGCGCTTCCGATACGCCAGAACCAGCTCTTTGAACGCTACAGCGTCCCCTCCCTGCGCGCGTTTAACGAGCTCGAATTCGACCAGCATGCCGTACCGTGTGGCCGGCATGAAAGGGCCGCAAAAACCCTTGCAATAGGGAGGCGTACCGGCAACACATCAGGTTACCAGAAAAACCTGAATCCAGACCGCCTTGGAGGCGGGAATAGTTAACAAAAGTGCCTGCCCGGGCACGCCGTATCAATGGGTTGGCGCTATGATCGCGGAGGAGGCTTATGAACCGTCGAGCGTTTGTTTCGTCCGCTGGGGCCCTGGCTCTTCCGCCCATGGCGTTGGCTCAGAAGACCCGCCGCGCTGCCGCACAGGCCCGGATGAAGGCCGGCACCCAGCATGATTCCTCCGATGAGGCGCTTCGAGTCCTGGCCGCGCTCGGTGTCCACCATATCTGCTCCACGCTGCCCTCGCCGCGCCGCGATGAACATTGGTCGGTGGAGGGACTGACGCGCCTGCGGGAGCGCGTCGAGTCGTTCGGTATCAAGCTGGACATGGCGCCGCTGCCGATGAGCTCCAATTACATTACCAGCGCCGAGAACCCCAACATCATTCTGGGCAAGGACCCGGAGCGCGGCCGCGAAATCGACGGCATTTGCGAAATGATTCGCACTGCCGGCCGCGCCGGAATCCCGGCGCTCAAGTACAACTTCACCGTGCTCGGCGTGGTGCGCACCGAGCCCACTTCGGGCCGCGGCGGGGCATCCTACAGCACGTTTCGCTACCGGGAAGCCAAGCAGGAGCCGCCGCTCACCGAGGCCGGTCCGGTGAACGCGGATCTGTTTTGGGAGCGCATCCAGTATTTTCTCGATCGCGTAATCCCGGTGGCTGAGGAAGCCAAAGTTCGCATGGCCTGCCATCCGCACGATCCGGCCATGCCGCGCGTGCAAGGATTTCGCGGCGTGGATCGCGTCCTGGGCAGCGTGGAAGGACTTAAGCGCTTCATCGCGATCCATCCCAGCCCCTATCATGGGCTCAATTTCTGCCAGGGCACGGTGTGCGAAATGCTGCAGGAGCCCAGCCGCGAAATCTTCGATGTGATCCGCTACTTCGGCAGCCGCAAGAAAATTTTCAACGTCCACTTCCGCAACATCAAAGGCCGCTTCCTGGATTTTCAGGAAACATTTCCCGACGATGGCGACGTGGACATGATCCGCGCCATGCAGGTGTACAAAGAAGTGGGCTACGACGGCATGATGATGCCGGACCACGTGCCGCATATTGCCGGCGATGCCGGAGGCAGGCAGGCGTTTGCGTATGCATTCGGATACATTCGCGCGCTGATTCAGATGGTCGGCGGGCAGGGCTGAGCTCTAGCCTGGCGTGATCGTTTTTCCCTGCCGCATGGCTTGATTCGCCAGGTGGGCCGCGCGCGCGGCCTGCACGCCGGCTCGGATGTGCGCATTCGGCAGCTTGCGGCTGCGGATGCAATTCAGCCAGTTTTCGACGTTGGTGATGGTGCCGTCGCCGCTGCTCTTCACCGTGATTTCGGGATCGGGCAGGAACATGTCGTTCTTCTTGGGCGTGGCTTCGCGATAGACGGTGAAGCCGTCGCGCGTCAGCTTCATCACGCCATTGGTCCCGCGAAAGATGATGCCGCCGTCTTCGATTGAGCTAGTCATGGTGCCGTTGTAGCTGGCCGTGAAGTTCTCGGGATAAATGAGCGCCGCGTTCACGGTGTCGGGACATTGCAGCTCATTGAGCACGTGAGTGGTGCCGGATGCCTGCACGCTCTTCAGCATCGGACTGTTCATGAACCACTGGACGACGTCAATCCAGTGAGTCATCAAGTCGGTGAATGCGCCGCCGCCGAAATCCCAAAAGAAGCGCCAGTGGCGAAAACGGACCAGGCTGAAGGGCTGATCGGGCGCCGAGCCGAGCCAGGCTTTCCAATCGACCGTAGTGGGATCCAACTGCTCCTCGCGCCACCGCAAGCGAATGTAGTTCTGGTACCAATACGTCTGGGCGATGACCACCTGGCCGATTTGTCCGGAATCGATGAGCTGCTTGGCGAGGATGAAGTGGTCCCAGCTGCGCTGCTGCGTGCCGGTGGCAACCACGCGCTTGGATTGTTCCACGCCCGCGATCAGCTTATCGCCTTCGGACAAATCGTGAGTCACCGGCTTTTCGCAGTAAACATCTTTGCCGGCGGCGACCGCGTCCAGGATCATGCGTGCGTGCCAATGGTCCGGCGATCCGATGATCACGGCGTCGATTTCGTTGTTATCCAGAATCTGCCGGTAATCGGTAACCGGCTTGGCCTGGGGGCCCATCTTGGCGGCGGTAGCCTCGCGGCGTCCCGCAACGACATCGGCGGTGGCCACCACTTCACAATCGCGGATTTTCGCCGCGATTCCGGCGACGTACGTGCCGCGGCCTCCGGAGCCCATGAGTCCGACGCGCACGCGCTCGTTGGCGCCCAATACGCGCTGCCGCGCGAGCAACCCCGTGGCAGCGGCGGTACTAAAAAATGTTCTGCGATTCATAGTTTCCTCACGGCCGGCCCAGCACGGGCAGGGAAGCCTGCGCGAGCTGTGCCAGTTTCTCTTCGGCCAGTTGCTTCACGGCTTTGATGCTGGCCATTTTGATGTCCTCGTAACCGCGGATCTGATCGGGAAGGGACAGGATTTCAACGGCCAGCGGCAGATTATCCGTGTTTGCCCGATCCAGCACGCGCCGCACCAGATCGCGATACCAGCCGATGAGCGCCCGCTCCTGCCGCCGCAGCGCGGCGTAGCCGAAAATGTCCCACGGCGTTCCGCGCAGCGTCTTATAGCTGGCTAATTTTTTGAGTGGTTCTTTGAACCAGCCGCCCAGTTTCATCTTCTTTTTCCGGCCCAGCGCGCGCAACAGCGGCGGATGAAGATTGTACTCCACCGATTCGACCTGTTCCCACATATCGAGCAGCTGCTGATCGAATGCCGGACGCGTCAGCAGGCGCGCCACTTCGTATTCATCTTTGTACGCCATCAGCTTGTAGAGGTAGCGCGCCACCGGTTCGGCGAACGCGGGCGCGCGGCCGGCCACTTCCCCGACGAAGGCGCGGTATTCGGCGGCGTAGCGGGCGTCCTGGTATAACTCCAAATCGGCTGCACGGCGTTCGATCAAGCTGGCTGGCGTTTCGGCGGCTTGTGGAGGCTCGAGAATCCGCTCGACCGCCGGCGCGTCCTCGTAATACTTGCGGCCCCAGAGAAACGCCTGTACGTTGCGTTCGGCTTCGACTTTGTTGAGGCGGATGGCTTCTTCGATGGATTCCGCGGCGAGCGGTATCAGCCCGCCTTGATACGCCACGCCCAGCAGAAATACGTTGGACGCCAAGTGGCTGGAAAACAGGCCTTCGGCCAGGCGGGTGGCATCCACGAAAACATTGTGCCCCTTGCGCGTGGCGCCATTGATGATATCGATGACGCGCGCGGGGCCGGCCAGCGCCATCTTGCCGCGAACTTCTTCGCCGGTCGGAGTCTCGGCGGTATTGATGACCGCCACGGTGCGCGAAGGATGCGCGCGGCTGAGGTTCTCCGCGCTGCCGGCGCCAAGCAGGTCGAAGCCCAGCAACAAATCAGTATTGCCACAGCCGATCTTGGCGGCCGCTTCGATGGGACGATGGCTCAGAATAATGCTCGATACCACCGCGCCGCCTTTTTGGGCAAGGCCGGTTTGGTCAAGAGTGATCGCGGAAATACCTTCGAGCCATGCCGCGGTGGCCAGCAGCGCGTTGATCGTGACCACGCCGGTGCCGCCAATGCCGGGCGCCAGGATCGAATAACCATCTCCGGCGGTCACTTTGTGCGCGGGTTCCGCGACGCCTGTGGTGGGCAATTGCGGCGCGTCTTTTTTTCGCGCGCCGGTGCCGGGCTTCAGGTTCACGGTGACGAACGATGGGCAATCGCCCAGCAGGCACGAGTAATCCTTGTTGCAGGAGGATTGATGGATGCGCGTCTTGGGCCCGTACTCGGTCTCGACCGGATACAGGCTCATACAGTTGGACTGGCGCACGCAATCGCCGCAGCCTTCGCACACTTCTTCGTTGATCACCAGGCGCAGCGTGGGCTCTTGCAACTTGCCGCGCGAGCGCAGGCGGCGTTTTTCGGCTGCGCATTGCTGGTCGTAGAGCAGAACCGTGACGCCGGGCGTTTCTTCGAGCAGCTTCAAAATTTCCGGCAGATCGTCGCGATGGCGGACTTGCGCGTTGCGGGCCAGCGCCACCTGCTCGTACTTCTCGGGCTCATCGGTGACGACGACGGTGCGTTTGACGCCTTCGGTTTCGAGCTTGCGAGTGAGAGCGGGCACCGGCAGCGCGCCCGCGGCAGTTTGGCCGCCGGTCATCGCGACCACGCCGTTGTACAGAATTTTGTACGTGATATTCACGCCGGCGGCGATGCAGGCGTCGATGGCCAGCTGTCCCGAGTGAAAGTAAGTTCCATCGCCCTGGTTCTGAAAAATATGTTTGGTGCCGACGAACGGCGACATTCCGATCCAGGGCACGCCCTCGCCGCCCATCTGGGTAATGAACGAATAGCCCCGGCTGGCAGGTCCCAGGCTCACCGCCATGCCATGGCAGCCGATGCCGCCGCCGGCAATTTGCCCCTCCAGCAGAAGCGTGGAGCGGTTGTGCGGACACCCCGAACAGAAATTCGGCAGCCGCGTGCTGACATTTTCGCGATCGCGCGCGGCGATTTCCGCAATCCGTTTCAGCCGCTCTTCGATGGCCAGGCTGCCGGGCAGGAAACGGGCAACGACGGCGGCGATCTGTTCCGGCTCGAGTTCCATCACGCCGGAAAGCAGCGGCTCCCCGCGCTCGTCTTTCTTGCCGAGGATCGGCGGTCGGCGGGCGCTATTGTAGAGCTCTTCGCGCAATTGCAACTCCAGGAAACTGCGCTTCTCTTCCACCACCAGAATGGTTTCCACGCCTTCGGCGAATTCAGCGACGAAATCCGGCTCGAGCGGAAACGTCATGGCGAATTTTGCGATGCGAACGCCGAGAGCGCTCAAATCTTCGCGGCGGATTCCGAAATCGCGCAGCGCCTGCATCAGGTCGTAGTAAGGCTTGCCGGCGGTGGCGATCGCAACGCGGGCGGGACCGCGCGCGCCGATGATCGTATTCACGCGGTTGACGCGCGCGAATTCGCGGGCCGCTTGCAGACGCCGCGTGTTCACTTCGTATTCGAGCGCCAGCGTAAAAGGCGTGACCAAGCGGGCATCGGTGTGTTTTTCGTAGCCGGCGGGGATGGTGAGCGGCTGGCGATCGGGATCGACTTCCACCATGCCGCCCGAATCGCAGACGTTGGTGACCATCTTGAGCGCCGCCCAGGCGCCGGAGAACCGCGACAGCGCGATGGCGGCCAGCCCGTAATCTAAAATTTCCTGCACATTGCCGGGGTAAAACACCGGCATATTGAAATTGTAAAAGCTGAGATCGCTCTGGTGCGGGATGGTCGAGCTTTTCGAAATGTGATCGTCGCCCGCAAGCGCCAGCGCCGCGCAGTGCTTCCCCGTTCCGGCGAAATTGCCGTGGCGGAATACATCGCCGGTGCGATCGACGCCCGGCCCTTTGCCGTACCAGATTCCGAGCACGCCGTCATACTTGGAATCGCCCACGGTGTGAAAAATCTGGCTGCCCAGCACCGACGTCGCGGCCAGATCCTCATTCATCCCAGGGACGAAATGAATGTGATGCTCATCCAGCAGGCCGCGCACGCGCATCAGCGCCATGTCGTAGCCGCCTAGCGGCGAGCCTTCGTATCCGGAAATGAAAGTGGCTGTGTTGAGGCCGGCGCGGAGGTCGCGGCGCATCTGGTCCAGCGGCAGGCGAACCAGCGCCTGGATGCCGGTAAGGTAAACGGAGCCGCGCGATTGCCGGAATCTGTCGTCGAGCCGCATCTACGACAAGCGCCAGGGCTTGCGCATGGGACGCGACAGCATGGCGTTGGCGCCGTCGTCGTCGATGAAGCGCTCTACTTTCGGATCCCAGCGCAGCTCGCGCCCCAGACGCATGCTGATGTTGCCGAGGTGGGCGACGGTGATCGAGCGATGCGCCTGCTCGATCGGCGCGACCGGCTCTTTGCGCGAGATGACGCAATCGATGAAGTTGCGGTAGTGATTCTCGCTTTTGTAGAGATGAATTTCGTTTTCCTCGGGCTCGTAGGTAATCAGCGATTTCGGATCGGCGTCCATTTCACCGCGCGTCACCCATACCCAGCCATCCGAGCCTTCAAACGTCACGCCCATCTTTTCGTGATTAGACACAATCATCTTCACGCCGTTTTCGTAGATTGCATCGAAGGAATAATCGGTCGCTGTGTTCCAGATTTTGTGTTTGGCAAACTGGGCGTGTACGTTGCGAATCGCCACAGGACCGGAGAGTTCCATGCCCATGCCCCATTGCCCGATGTCGGGATGATGGCCGCCCCAGTCGGTAACCTGGCCGCCTGAATAGTCGTAATTCCAGCGGAAATTTACGAAGCAGCGGGCGGGGGAGTACGGCGCTTCGGGCGCGGGCCCGAGCCAGAAGTCGTAGTTGAAGCCTTCGGGAATCGGTTCCGGGTCAAAACGGTCGCCGGTGCGTCCGAAATCCGGAGCGCCGCCGGGAAGGCCGCAGCGGACTGTGTGCAGCTTACCGATGCGTCCATTGCGCACGATCTCGCAAGCTCTGCGAAACCGCGCGTCGGAGCGCTGCTGGCTGCCGCACTGGAAGATGCGATTGTTCTGCTTGATGGCGTTGGACATCGCGCGGCCTTCGGCGATGGTAAGCGCGAGCGGCTTTTCACCGTAAATATCTTTGCCGGCGCGCGCGCCTTCCACCACCGGAATGGAATGCCAATGATCCGGGATGGCGATGAACAAAACATCGATATCTTTGCGGGCCAGCACTTCGCGGTAATCTTCGTAGGGCGTGCATCCCTTATATTGCCCGGAGCGCTTGGCCTGGGCATAATTCCATTCGACGATGGCGCGCGCCGGCTCGCGGCCGCCGATCACGCCATTCCAGTAGCCGGGCGTTTCCCGATTCACATCGCACACCGCGACGACCTGGATGCGCTCGTCTTTGAGGAATCCCATCAGCCCGCCAGTTCCCTGATTGCCGCAGCCGATCACGCCCATGGTGATCTTGTTGCTGGGGCTGACGCTGCGCTGGGCAAGAGCGGGACTGGCGGCTAAAGCCGCGGTGGATTGCAGAAAGGTGCGTCGATTCACGGTTGCATGCTCCTCGGGCTCGACATGAGCTGATTCTCAAGAATTCTATCAACGTTTGGCCCGCGCTGGCCGCTAGGTGGCACAAACAGCCTTAGCCCCTGGTGTCAGCAAAGGGCTCTGCTACGATCTGAAATTCGTCCTCGTAGACGATATATCCAACGCGGTTCGTCTTT
>JACPNO010000017.1 GCA_016185465.1 Candidatus Solibacter usitatus | reverse complement strand
CCATTGCGGCCACGTTGAGTGAACGCACGCACGGCCCCTCGAAGCGCCCCACTGACAACCTGGACGCCTATCACGATTACCTGAAGGGCCGTTTTCAATTGAACAAGTGGACGGAGGAGGGCTTTCGTAAGAGCATTGAATTTTTCGAGGCGGCCATCGAAAAGGACCGCGAAATGGCGGCAGCATGGGCGGGTTTGGCTGACGCACGTTTCGTGTTGGGATGCTATGGCAAGATGGCCCCGCGTGAATTGATGCCCAAGGCGCGCATGGCGGCGGAAAAAGCCATGGAGCTGGATGAATCATTGGCTGAAGCGCACGTGTCGCTGGCGGCGGTCCGGGCAATTTACGACTGGGACTGGGCAGGATCGGAGGAAGAGTTTCGCCGAGCCATCGAATTGGATCCAGATTGCGCGCCGGCTTATCAGTGGTGCGGCGTCCTGTGCCTGATGCCGCAGGGTCGATTGAAGGAGGCGGAAACGGCCCTCCGCAAGGCGCTCGATCTGGACCCGCTGTCTCCGGCCATCAACACCTCCCTCGGCCACGCTTACTACGTACAGGGCAGGCACGATGACGCTATCGCCTATTTCGAAAAAGCGCTTGAGACCGATCCCGGTTTCTACCTGGCGCGTTGGTGGCTGGGCGTTATCTACCTGCAGCGCTCCATGCTGATGAAGGCGTTCGCGCAGTTCCGCCGCGCCGGCGCGCTCTCCAAGCCCGATTGGTCGGACGCGGCGAAGTTCACTTACGGCCATGCGCTTGTGGGTAAGCGCGGCAAGGCGCGCGGAATGCTCGAGGAGTTGACGCGAATCTCCAGCAAGCAGTATTTCTCACCGGTGATGATCGCGGCCATTCATGTGACTTTGGGCCAAACCGATGCAGCATTTGAGTGGCTGGAGAAAGGCTACGCCGCGCGCGATGCCTGGCTGGTCTGGCTGGGTGTGGACCGGCGCTTCGACTCCATCAGGCCGGATAAGCGCTTTAGCGCGCTGGTCAAGAAAATGGGGCTCGGCGAAATGCGCGTCGGCCACGCGTAGAGCTTAGCGCCCCGGAGCTGTGAGCGGATCGCCGGTGTGGTGATCGGTGATCTGAAACTTCAGGAATTCGTGCACGGCTTGGACGGCCTCCGGGCTGCGCGCCGTGATCCGCACGCGCCCGCCTTGCGCCGTCGACTCAAACCGGTAGCCAATCACGTCGCGCAAGCGCTTCATCTCCGGCACGCCGGCGGGCATCTGGCCGTGAATAAACAGCGGCGTGTCGAAGTTTCCGGCGGTAAACATCTCCGCGATCTGGGTCAAATGGGTGCGAATCCGGTCGCGATTGGCGGTATCGGCCGCATCGTTGGCTTCCACTTCGATGGCTCCGCCGTCGCCCAGCAAACGGAAATGATGGGTGGTCTTTTCGTGGGAAAATCCCATGGCATGATCGCCGCGGCTCTCGACCGCTTTCTGTTTCATGTGCTGCTGGTGCATCGGGCACGAAGCCATGTCATCGTGCTGGCCTTGGCAAACCGTTACTGCCGCGAACAAAGCGGGTACGAGATAGCGTTTCATTGTTTTTTCCTTTCGGTGTTGCGGGTAGGGACAGAGTTTCCAGAAGCTTGGCAGGCTGCCCGTCCGGCGTTTGATTCAGGCGCTCATCCCAATCGCGCAGGACGTTGCGCAGATGGTCGCGCATCGCCAGCAGCTCAGTAATTTCCGTTTCCAGCCGGGACAGCTTTTCCGCCATCATTCCCCGTACTTGACGGCACGGAGCGCGGCCTTGGTCTCGAGCCTTGAGAATCTTCGCCAGCTCGTCGAGAGAAAATCCGACCGAAAGCGACCGGCGAATCAGACGGACGCGGTCCAAAGCGTGCGCAGGATACAGGCGGTAATTGCCTTCGGACCGTTGGGGCGCCGGCAGCACGCCCACACGTTCGTAGTGGCGCAGCGTGTCGGTACTGATTCCGGCCAGTGCGGCCAGTTCCCCGGAGCGAAGGGGTTTGCCTGTTGCGAGCGCCACGTCCACAGTATGCACTGTGGAATCCATTCCAGGGTCAAGGAGTTTTTTCAGAATTCACGAACAGGAACTTGCCGCCGCTGGCTCGCACGACATGCAGGGCCTGCTTGCCGACCAGCTTTTCCAGGCGCGCGACGGTCTGCTGTTCCGCCAGCAGGTAGTAGCGTGTGGCGGTTGGCCACAGCCGCACCAGGTTGGCATCGTTGATAAAGACCTGGGGCGCGCCGGGCGCATAGGAACCGTATTCCAGATTGTTGACGCGGCCGTTCAGCAGCAGGGCGGTTCGATTGGCGTAGAAGAAGACGGAGGAAAACGGATAGTACGGGTCGTCGACGATGAGCTGGCCTGGGGGCGCGGCAAGCAGCGCCTCGGCAAGGGGCCGGGAGCCCATGTAGGGATCGAACGTAATCAGCGCCAGGCGCGCCGCGTGAAAAAAAACCGCCATCATGAGCGCCAAGCTGAGCAAGGCTTTGTAACCGCGGAACCGCCATGCTCCAAACGCTCCGATGAGCAGGGCAACGCCGGCCACGGTCAAGGGAACGCGTAAGTAGGCAAACGAGCGCAGGGTGAGGTCGCCGATGTGTCCGAGCGAGAGCGTGTAGTTCGCATAAATATCGGTGCTGATGCGCAGCGCGTGGGAAATATCGCCCGGCGTAGGCAGGCCGCGCACCATCCACAGAATCGCGACGATGAGGACACAGCCCAGGGCGGCGATCGAACCGGCCAGGCGCGTGCCCCAGCGCAGCGCCGGACTCCCAGACGTGAGCGCGGATCCCAGCAGGAGAGCCAGCGCCGGGTAGCACGGCATCGAGTAGTATTCCTGCGTGGTTGAGAAACTAAAGAACAGCAGCACAAAGCCGGTCCAGCACAATGCCAGCAGCCGCGTGCGGGACGCGCGGTCGGCTGAGCGGTAGGACAGCCCGAATGTAGCCGGCAGATACACCGACCACGGAAACAGCCAGAGCAGATGCAGGAGCCAGAAATACAGGCGCGGCACGGTATTGTAATCGCGTGGATAGCGCAGGTTCAGGAAACGCAGCACGTGCTCATTCATGAAATAAAACCAAAAGAACCCGTGGTAGGAGCCCGCTTCGCTGTGAAAAGTGAAATCCAGGTAAGGAGGATTTCGCAAAGTGGCTAGCACATGCCAGGGACCGGCGATGGCAAGCAGAAGCAGTATTCCCGGCACGGGCCGCAGCCGGTTCCACGTACGCGGCAGTAGGAGTTGGCGCGTGACCAGCAGATAGGCGAGGCTAGCCCCAACCGGGATGACCACCGCGATCAGTCCCTTGGCCAGCAAACCCATGCCCATGCTGGCCCATAGCAGCAGGGCCCATATGCGCGGGCGCGGCTCATCCTCATCCAACAGCCGCATCAGCGACCACATCCCGGCGGTGATCGCCAGCGTGAGCATGGCGTCCGAAATGAGAACGCGGGTGAAGAGGAACAGCCCGACACAAGTGGCCAGGCACAGCCCTGCGTACATTCCGGCGGTACGGCCGAAAGCCCACTGGCCAAAGCGCAGGGTAAGCCAGCAGAGCACAATCGCGGCGAGCGCTTTTACCAGGTGCACCGCCCAATCATGCACGCCAAACAACATGTACGAGACGGCGACCATCCAGTCGGGAAGGGGCGGTTTTTCAAGATACGGGATGCCATTGAGGCGCGCGGTCACCCAATCGCCGGAATCCAGCATGTTGCGCGCGATTTGAGCTTGGGCGCCGTCGACGTCATCCATCAACCCCGGCGGGCTTATTGCGCATCCAAGAAAAATTACAACCGCGAAGGCGAGGACAACGAAGTGGTGGCCAGAACCGGGGCCAGTTCCGTCTGTCCGCTTGCTCCAGCGGGAGGAATGGCGATCTTCCATCTCTTCATCCAGACGAGAAGGGTTAGCAGCCCCCATTGGTGATATCCGACATTAACACGACGCTCCAAATGGTCGCGGAGCATGCGTTCGACCGCCTCCGGGTGAAAAAGCCCGGTCGCGCGAACGGCTGCGGGCGCGAGCATTTCCTCGATCATCGGCCGCAAGACACCGCGGAACCATTCATGCGTGGGGATGTCGAGACCCATCTTGCCGCGGCGCAAAACGGTGTCCGGCAGCTTGCCGCCCATCAGTTCCCGGAGCAGGTACTTCAGCGTAAAGCCGCGGATTTTGAAATTTTGTGGAAGCGACGCGGCGAATTCGACGATGCGGTGATCGAGAAACGGCGGCCGCACTTCGAGGGAGTGCGCCATGCTCATGCGATCCACTTTGTGCAGGATATCAGCAGGCAGATAGTACTTCTGATCGGCCAGCACGTAGCGGTTCAGAAAGCCAATGCGGGCCGGCGCCGATGGCAGGCTGGTGACCAGGTCCGCGAGCGAATGATGTCGCGGAGCCAGGAGCAGGCTCCGTTTCTGTGCGGGCGAAAACGCGCCGTTCCAAAAAAAATGTGCTTCATCGGCTGCCGCGAGCGAGCCTTCGAGGAATCGTTTTACCTTGTAATCGAAGCCAATCTTTTCGTCCGTGACGGGCAGATAACGCTCGAGCGCTCGCAGGATGCCGCGGCGGGCAAGCTTCGGGATCAGACGCAGGGGACATGCCCAGCGGTCGGCCAGATAGGTCAGATACCCGCCAAAAAGCTCGTCGGCGCCATCGCCGGAAAGGGCCACCGTAACCTGGCTGCGGCACATGCGCGAGAGAAACCAGACGGGAACCGCCCCGGCGTCGGCGCAGGGCTCGTCGGAGTACCAGGCGAATTCCTCGATCGTATGGCGCAATTCGGAGTCGGGATTGAGATCGAACTCGTGATGCTCGGTTCCATAGCGGCGGGAGATTTCGCGGAACCAGGGGCTTTCGTCGTGAGCGCGGCCTGGAAAAGAAATCGAAAAAGTTTTCAACGGCGCCGAAGATGCCTCCGCCGCGTAGTGCAGGATGGTGGAGGAGTCGATGCCGCCGCTCGACCAAACGCCCAATGGCACATCGGCCACCAGATGCTCGCGCACGGAATCGCGCAACAATTCATCGAGCCTTTCCTTCGCTCCCTCCAGGGTCCAGGATTTCTGTGGGTCGAACACCAGCTGCCAGTAGGCCGCGCTCGCAATCTCGCCCGATCGCCAATCCAGCCAGTGGCCGGGCGCCAGCTTCTCGACGCCTTCGACGAGCGTGCGCGATTTCGGCACATAGTTGAGCGAAAGATAATCCTCCAGGGCCGCGAGATCGAGGACCCGCGAAATCGCCGGGTGCTCGAGAATGGCTTTCAGCTCGGAGCCGAAGTAGAGGTCACTGCCGCGCCGGGCGAAATACAGGGGCTTGATGCCCATACGGTCGCGCGCCAGCACCAGACGGGATGCGGATTCGGTCCACAGCGCCACGGCGAACATCCCACGCAGGCGGCGGAAACAATCGCGATCCCATTCGCGAAATGCCGCCAGCACCAATTCGGTGTCGCAATGGCCGCGAAAACGGTGGCCGCGGCCGTCCAGCTCACGCCGCAATTCCCGGTGATTATAAATTTCGCCGTTGAAGGCGATCACCGTGGCGCCGTCCTGGCTCACCATGGGCTGATCGCCGCTGGCGAGGTCGATGACTTTCAGGCGCACGGCGCCGAGCGAGATTCGGGGCGATTCGTATACACCCTGCTGGTCGGGGCCGCGGTGAATCAGCGAGGCGGTAATCCGTTGAATGAGACTGGGATCGGCGGGGCGCTGCAGGTGCGTGAATCCGGCGATGCCACACATGCGACCATCATCGCCGATTCAGTTCCTGCTGTGTATAGTGGAACCATAGCTCTCCATGCAGGAAACCGTCCAATTCGTTTTGCGCTATGGCTATGCCATTCTTTTCGCGTCGGTGTTGGCGGAACAGCTCGGCCTGCCCTTGCCAGCCAGTCCGGTACTGCTGGCGATGGGCGCGCTGGCCGGCATTGGACACTTTTCACTGGCGCTGGCGTTGTTACTGGCGGTGATCGCCTCGGTGCTGGCTGACACAGTTTGGTACTGGCTGGGCCGGCGGCGAGGCTACAAGATTCTCAATTTGCTCTGCAAGATTTCGCTTGAGCCCGATTCCTGCGTGCGCCGCACCAGCGATATTTTCACGCGCTATGGCCCGGAAGCGCTGTTGTTCGCTAAATTTGTTCCCGGCCTGAGCACCGTCGCGCCGCCCATGGCGGGCCTGATTCGCATGCCGTTGTGGCGATTTCTGCTCAACGACGGGGGCGGGGCACTGGCGTGGGCGGGCGCTTTCGCCGGGCTCGGCTTCGTGTTTCGAACGCAGCTCGAACGCGTGGCCGAAAAAGCGATGAGCACCGGCGCCGGGATTATGATTCTGGTGATCGCGGTGGTGGGCGGCTGGGTGGGATGGAAATTTTTTCAGCGCGCGCGCTTCCTGCGTAAGCTGCGCGTTGCGCGTATTACCCCCGATGAGCTGCATCGCAAAATGCAGGATGGAGATGCGGTGCTCATCGTGGATTTGCGGGATGCGCGCGAACTGGCAAGCGACGCAGCCCGATTGCCCGGAGCCATTCACGTGCCTCTGGATCAGCTCGAATCGCGCCATGAGAATATTCCGCGCGACCGCGAAATCATTCTGTACTGCAGTTGACCGAACGAAGCCTCGAGCGCCCGTGCGGCGCTCGCCCTCAAGCGCAAAGGCATTACGCGCGTGCGTCCGCTGCAAGGCGGGTTCGAAGCCTGGACCGAGCGCGGCTATCCGGTGGAACCGGCAGGCGAGCGCGTTTCCCACGGCTGAGCCCGGCTCGCTTGTGCCACAATACGGCTCATGCCGCAGCGCCCTACTCATGTACGCCATGTAGTTCTTGCGCTGACCGTGGTGGCCTACATGATCACGTACATGGACCGCGTCAACGTGGCGGCGGCCGTTCCCGTGATCCAAAAAGAGATGGGATTCTCCATGGTCACCATGGGATGGATCTTGAGCGCGTTTCGCTGGGGGTATGCGCTGTTTCAGATTCCGGGCGGATGGCTGGGCGACCGGATCGGTCCGCGGCGCGCGCTTACGCTGATCGTTTCCTGGTGGTCGGTGTTCACCGCCGCCACGGCGCTGGCCTGGGGCGCGGGCTCGATGGTGGTGTTTCGTTTCCTGTTTGGAATGGGCGAAGCCGGAGCGTTCCCCATCGCCACCCGCTCCTTGTCCCGCTGGATGTTGCCGGCGGAGCGCGGATTCGCGCAGGGTGTCACCCATGCCGGCTCCCGGCTGGGAGCGGCGCTCACGCCGCCTATCGTGGTGCTGATGATGGCAGCGTATGGATGGCGGCTGACGCTGGTCTCTTTCGGCGTGCTGGGTTTGTTTTGGGCCGCGGTGTGGTACTGGTACTACCGCGATATGCCGTCGGAACACGCCGGCGTGAATCAGGGAGAACGGGAATTGATCCAGGCGTCTTTGGGCCGGGCCGCCGGAACCAGCAGAGCGGTGCCATGGCGCGTAATTTTAGCGAGCTCCACATTGTGGACGCTTTCGCTGATGTATTTCTGTTACGGCTACTGCATTGCCGTTTACCTGGATTGGTTTCCGAAATATCTCAACGATCACCGCGGTTTTAATTTGAAGCAGATGGGTTTTTACGCCAGCCTTCCGCTACTGGCGGGGACGGCGGGCGATCTGGCGGGCGGCTGGATTTCCGACCTTTGGGCCAAGCGATCCGGCAATCTGAAACGGGCGCGCAGCGGGGTTGCCGTCCTCGGCTTTCTGATGGCGGCCGCGGCAATTCTGCCCGCGACATTCACCGACAGCCCGACAGCCAGCGTCTGGTATACGTGTATTGCAGTTTTTGGTTTGGAGATTACCGTGGGTGTGTCCTGGGCCATACCGCTCGACATCGGCGGCGACTTTGCCGGCTCAGTTTCCGCGGTGATGAACACCCTGGGCAACATAGGCGGGGCGATTTCTCCGGCGCTGCTGGCGTATCTGGTGCGGGCTTACGGCTGGAACGTGCCGTTCGTCGTGGCCGCGGTCTTGTGTCTGGCGGCAGCCTACCATTGCAATATGGGGATTGAAGAAATCAAACTCGCCGCGGCGTTGCCAGGCACGTTGGATGTGATTCGCCGGCGCTGGAGCCCGCGCGCGTTTTCGGACCGGCTGGTATCCTCGCAAGACCTGGCGTTGCTGCTTGAGGCAGCGCGCTGGGCTGCGTCCAGCGCGAACGAGCAGCCGTGGCGCTTCATCATCGCGCGAAAATCGGATCCGGAGACTTATCGAAAACTGTTGGAGAGCCTGGTGGAAGCGAATCAGATCTGGGCCCGGAATGCCCCGCTGCTGCTGCTTACCGTTGCCAAACGCACCTTCACTTCCAACGGCAATCCCAACCGTTTTGCGCTCCACGACACCGGAATGGCGCTGGCGAATCTGATGCTGCAAGCAACCGCCATGGGCATTCATGTCCATCCTATGGCTGGCTACGACCCCGCGAAAGCGCGTGCAAACTTTGCCATTCCGGAAGATTTTGAATTGGGCGCGGCGGTGGCCATCGGCTATCTGGGCGATCCCGCCGGTCTGCTGCCTAAGCATCAGCAATCGGAAGCGGCGCCCCGCACCCGCAAGCCCCTCGAAGCCCTGGCATTCGGCGGCGTGTGGGGCCAGCCTGCGGTACTATAAGAATCGTCTTCGCCAATCAACGAGGGCCTGAAAATGAGAATCAATCCGGATAAATGCGTGGCTTGCGGCAACTGCACCTATGTATGCCCGATGGGTGCGATCTACATCGACCCAACCATCAAGCGCGCCACGGTCGACCGCAACGAGTGCGTCGAGTGCTACGCGTGTTTCAACGGGCTGAGCCAGGAACATTTGAACCCGACGCTGGTGCGCGGACTGCGCAAGCTGTTCCAAATGGTCCGGCTGCGCTTCGATCCCGAGCCCGACGTTTGCCCCACGGCGGCTTTCGAGCCGGAAGAGTTGGTCTGGCCGCGCGTAGTCCGGCGGGCATTTTCCGATCCGCGCGTGCCGCATGAATCCACCGGCGTGCAGGGGCGCGGCACCGAGGAGGTCAAAACCAACGATGTTAGCGGCCGCGTGCAGTTAGGCGAAGTGGGATTCACGATCGAATTTGGCAGACCCGGCGTGGGCGTCTGGTTTCACGAGATCCAGAAAATGACGTCGGTGCTGGCGAAGGCCGGTGTCGCGTTTGAAAAGAAGAACCCCATCACGTCGCTCATGTCGGATGTAGCCACCGGCACGCTGCGCGAGGACATCTTGGGCGAGAAGATTCTCTCGGCCATTGTCGAAATCAAGGTGCCGGTGGCCCGCACCGAAGAGATCATCCTGCTGGTTCGCGAAGTGGAGAAACAAGTGGACACCGTGATCGCCCTCGGCGTCGGGGCGCGCTGCGCGGCCGATGGCGAGGACGACATCGTCGGACCGATTCTCGAGCGCATGGGCTACAAGCTGGAACGCGCCAAGACCAATATCGGCCTGGGGAGAATTAGCAATCCGGCCGAAGAGCTGCAGAAAAAGGAGGAGCCGGTAGGCGCCCGCCCATGACCAATACTTTGCACCGCTTTGGCGACGCCGAAAGTTTTTACGACGACTTCGTGGTGTTTGCCATTCCCAGCCGCGGCAAGAACGACAAAGGCAGCGTTCCCAAGCTAAAGAAATTTCTGGAAATGGCGCTGCCATTCAAGCCCGTGAACCTGGGCGACGCGATCCATGGCGGAGCCATGCGTCCTTCGAAGGACATGAAGCCCACCGCGCACTGGCATCGCGATATGACGCCCGATTTCCGGGCGGTGATCGACGGCGTGGACGCGCCGACGACGGTGGCGGCGGTGTTCGACAATCGTCCGGCCGCCGAGGATTTCGTCAAGACCGTGAAGGAAGCCGAGCTGGGGCTGTGCGTCAACGTGTCGACGTCGATCGATGGCGCCGAGCAGTGCTGTCACGCGGCCGGCATTCAACGGCACAGCGTCGGCTACTCGCTCGGATTCCAGGGGAAGACGGAAAAGCTGCCCAACACCCAGGTGCTCATGCTCACCACGATGTGCGGCCACGGCATGATTTCCACCAGCCTGGCGAAGAAGATGATCGATTGGGTGAAGGAAGGGCGGCGCACGCCCGAGCAGGCGGTTACTTATATGGCGCGCTTTTGTTCGTGCGGGGTGTACAATCCGTCGCGGGCGAAGCGCATCCTGGAAGACGCGAGAACTAAAACCAAGTAACACATTTTCTCGCAGAGGCGCAGAGAACGCAGAGAAAAACAAGAAAAATTCTCTTAAGGTATTCGGCGTTCTCTGTGTGCTCTGCGTCTCTGCGAGAAATGTGTTGTTATCCCAATATTTCTGTAATCGTCTTTAAACCCGTTCCTAAATCCGTCAGGTGTACTCTCAGCGCCCGTCTGCCACGCTCTTCGAGCACCTGCAGGTCCCCGCGCGCCTGCGCCGCCTTCACCACGCCGAACGTGTATTTCTGGCCAGGCACCGGCAGATCGGCGGCGTCATCGCAGGTGATTTGCAGAAACACGCCGCTGTTGGGCCCGCCCTTGTAGGCCTGGCCGGTGGAGTGCAGGAAGCGCGGTCCAAAGCCGAGACATGTTGCCACACGCTTGCCATTGCGCACCGCGTGACGCATGCTCTGCAGCGCTTTTTCGTGGGCATGGTTCATTTCGATATAGCCGAGCACCGCAAGATAGTCGCCCGCGCCCAGGCGATTGATGTGAGCTTTGAGATAGCCGTCCAGCGTTGGCTTTCCAGCCGTGTTTCTCAACGTCTCTGCGTTGCTCTTGTCGGCAAATAGCTGGACGCCGCCGGCCTGAAAGAACGGAGCTTCGGCGGGCAGGCTGCCGGTTTGCTCGTATTCGGATGTCAGTTTTTTAGTCGCAATTTTACTGGCCTCCACGTCCGGCTGGTTGAATGCATGAATGCCGATGATGGCGCCTGCAACCGCGGTAGCAAACTCCCAGCGGAAAAATTCCGCGCCGAGATGATAGGGATCGGTGACCGGAATACGCACCACCGGCTGGCCGGCGCGCTCCAGCCGCTCCACAGCTTTATCTTGCTCCGCATCGGGCGCGGTGGAGAGCCGCAGGTACACAAACACGCGATCGTGGCCATAGACTTCCGGCGCGCCGAGCTGCTCGCGATCCACCGGGATCAACCCCTTGCCCACTTTGCCTGTCGATTCCGCCAGCAATTGCTCCAGCCATGCGCCCAGATCGTAGATCCCCGGCGACGGAACGATCGTAACTTTATCGCGTCCATCCTGCGCCAGAACGCCCAGAACCGTGCCTAGCAACGCACCTGGGTTCTCTTCAACCGGAACCTCCGGACCGCATGCCTGTGCCATTTTCCCGGCTATGGTGAGAAATCTGGGGACGTCGACTCCCATGATGGCCGCCGGCACCATGCCGAAATCGGATAGTGCCGAATAGCGTCCGCCGATAGTGGGCAGCCCGTAGAAGATATGCCTGAACGCATCCTTCTCGGCTACCTGCTGCATGTGCGACCCGGGATCGGTAATCGCGATGAAACGGCTGCCTGCCTGCTTCGAACGCTCAAAGAAGTACTGCTTGAAAATGTTCGGCTCGAGGGTTCCGCCCGATTTGCTCGACACAATAAAAATGGTGCTCTCCGGATCGATGCTTTTTTCAATCGCTCGAACCTGCGCGGGATCGGTTGAGTCGAGAACGTGCAACTCCGGGTAGCCGGCAATCTTGCCGAAGGTCAGGCGCATGACTTCCGGACATAAGCTCGATCCACCCATGCCCAATAACAGCGCATGCTTAAAGCCTGTCGCCTTCGCGTCCTCGGCCACGCGTTGGAATCGCAGGACCTGGGCGAGTTGGCTGGAGGTGATCGTCAGCCAGCCCAGCCATGCACCCTCGTCGGCGCCGGTCCAGAGCGATGCGTCGCCCCGCCAGAGGCGCTCGACCTTGCCGCTCTTGCGCCAGTCGTCCAGCGACGCCTGCACGGCAGATTCCAGTTTCTTGGGGAGTTTGTAAGTCATTAGATGCAGTATCGCATCCCTGCTTGATGCTGTTTTGGACCAAGAATTGCTTGGTAATTGCTGTACTTTTGTAGTACAGTGTTACCTCTCAACAGAGGATTGGAGCCATGCTGACTGTGCCCAGTTTCTCCTTTGTCGACCGCTACCTGCTGCAAAAAGTTCTTGACGCCACCGGTCAAATGCCAATCCGGGTGAAACTGGACAACGGCACGGCGGAGTCACCTTCCGGCTGTTCTCCGATTGCCACCGTACACATTCACGACCGCCGGGCGCTCGCCGGGCTGGTGGTGAATCCGGAGATCAGCTTTGGCGATAGCTATTCCGAAGGGCGTATCGAGGTGGAAGGAAACCTGGTCGACTTTCTGGAATCGCTCTATCGATCGCTGATCAACGCCGAAGTGAACAGTTGGTCTGCCCATTTGGCGTCAGTCTGGCTGAAGCTCATGCAGATGAATGGGCGGCGCGGCTCGCGGCGGAATATTCATCATCATTACGATTTGACCACCGAGTTCTACAAGCTCTGGCTGGATTCCGAGCTGGTCTACACGTGCGCCTATTTTTCCTCGCCCACCGTCTCGCTGGAGCAAGCCCAGCTTGCCAAGATGGACTATGTTTGCCGCAAGCTCGACTTGAGGCCTGGTGAGACCGTGGTGGAAGCGGGCTGCGGCTGGGGCGCCCTGGCGCTTTACATGGCAAAGAACTACGGCGTGTCCGTCAAAGCCTTCAATATCTCGCACGAGCAAATTGTTTATGCCCGCCGGCGTGCCCGGGAAGAAGGCCTGAGCGATCGAGTGGAGTTTATCGAAGACGACTACCGCAACATATCCGGACACTGCGACGCGTTCGTATCGGTCGGGATGCTGGAACATGTCGGACGCGAGCACTACAAGGACTTTGGACGCGTCATCCATAATGCCATCGGTGCGACGGGACGCGGACTGATCCACTTCATCGGGCGTAATCACAAATATCCTTTGAGCGTCTGGGTGAGAAAGCGTATTTTTCCCGGCGCCTATCCACCCACGCTGCGGGAAGCGGCGGAAATGCTGGAGCCTCACGATTTTTCCGTGCTGGATGTGGAAAATTTGCGCTTGCACTATGCCAAAACGCTGGAGCACTGGCTGGAGCGCTATGAAAAATCGCAGCCCGAAGTTGCCGCGATGTTCGATTCCCGGTTCGCCCGTGCGTGGCGGCTGTATCTGGCCGGGTCGCTGGTAGGCTTCAAAGTCGGCACGCTGCAATTATTTCAGATGGTTTTTGCCGGTCCGCAATGTCCGCGGCTCCCCTGGACCCGTGCTTCGCTCTACGCGGATCAGCCGCAAAAAGAACGGCGCTCGCAATGGACTCATGCGATGTCCTGATCGTCGGCGGTGGCCCGGCAGGCTCGTCGTGCGCGTGGATGCTGCGCCCCTCTGGCTTGGATGTCGTCATCCTCGATAAAGCCACGTTTCCGCGCAACAAGGTTTGTGGCGGATGGATCACGCCCGCTGTTCTGGATGAGCTCGAAATTGATCCCGCCGAATATTCCCGCCAGCATGTGCTGCAGCCGATCACCGGTTTTCGAACCGGCAGCATCGGAGGGCAGCCGGTCGCAACGGACTACGGCCAGCCTGTCAGCTACGGCATCCGGCGGTATGAGTTTGACGATTTCCTGCTGAAACGCTCCGGGGCAAGGCTGCTACAAGGCGAACCAGTCACCAGCCTAGAACGCAGCGGGGATTCGTGGATCGTCAATGGGCGAATGCGAACGCCGCTGGTGGTTGGCGCAGGCGGGCATTTCTGCCCGGTGGCGCGCTTCATGGGCGCCAAGTTCGGAGAAGAGACGATTGTGGCAGCGCAGGAAGCCGAGTTCGAGATGGATGCGCGCCAGCAGGCCCGCTGCTCGATTCGCGCGGAAATTCCGGAACTCTATTTCTGCGCCGACATGAAAGGCTACGGCTGGTGTTTTCGCAAGGGCAATATTCTAAACGTTGGCCTGGGTCGGATGGATAAGCATCAACTCTCAAGCCACGTGGCCAAATTTCTGGATTTTCTGAAAGCCACCAACCGGCTTACCTTCGACTTGCCTGTCGCGCCTGCAGGGCACGCGTATCTTCTCTATGGCAGAACGACGCGCAACGTTGTAGCGGATGGCATGTTGTTGATCGGCGATGCCGCCGGGTTGGCATTTTCCCAAAGCGGAGAAGGGATCCGGCCGGCCGTTGAATCCGGATTGCTTGCCGCCAGAGTGATCGCGACCGCGCACGGATACAGCCGCCAGCAGCTTGTTGCGTATCGCACGCTGCTCTCGGCAAGGTTTGGGAAATCCGAAGACCACTGGGTGACGCGGATCGGCAGCCGCCTGCCGCAGGGCTGGATCAACACCGCTGCGCGGCAGCTGCTGGCCAACCGTTGGTTCACGCGTGAGATGATTCTCAACCGCTGGTTTCTGCGAAGTCACGAACCGGCGTTGGAGTGTTAGTTCAGTAACGGAAACCGCTCCCTATGGTCGCGGCTCGCTAAGACAAGACAACGCCTTTGCGAGCCGTGACCGAAGGCAGCGGATTTTCCCAACCTGTTATTTCCGGTGCCTCGGCTAGAGGCGGAAAAGGCGTTCCGCGTTTTTGCCAGCAATCGGCGCGCGCTGTTCCAGCGGCAGGGCATTCACGCGCGCCAGGCAGCCTTTCATGTCACCGATGTTGTGGGGATAGTCCGAACCGTACAGCACATTCTCCGGCGAACCAGCTACTTCGATGCAGAGCTTGAGGGCGTTCAGCTCGTACACCACGGTGTCGTAATATATGCGCCGCAGACAGTGGCTGGGCTTTTCCTTGGTCGCCGACGCGCACGCGGGAATCATTTCATGACAGCGATCCAGGCGGCCGGCGATGTAGGGCAGGGCGCCGCCGCCATGCGCGGCGATGATTTTCAAATTGGGGTAGCGGTCGAAAAAACCGCTAAGAATCATGCGTGAGATGGCGAGCGTGGTGTCGAACATGAAACCGACCGGCGGAATCAAGCCAAACTCCTGCATATGTAAATCGCGAACTCCCTGCGGCGCGGTGGGATGAACCAGGACCGGCAGCGCGAGCGCATCGATCGCTTCCCAGACAGGAGCAAATAGCGGATCGGTCAAATCACGGCCGTCGATATTGGCCAGCACCATGACGCCTACGGCGCCGGCCTGGTGTGCGCGCTGCAATTCCTCCCTAGCTGCCTGGGGAAGTTGCCAGGGCAGCGAGGCCATCCAGCGGATACGCGCAGGCCGCTCCCGCTGCTGATCGGCCATCGACTGATTTACCTGCCGAGCCGCCTGCAAACTCACCGCTTCATTGAAAAACACATTGGGGCAGCTCAGCGAGACGATCGCAACGTCGACGCCTGCGTCATCCATTCTCTGGATGCGCAGATCGTAGTCCCACATACCGGGGAGCAGCGTCATGAACGGCGCGCCGTGGAGATGAATGGCCCGCTGGTTAGCAGCTGTATTCTTGACTTCGTATTTCGCGCCGCCGTGCCGCGCCAGGAGTTCGATCCACTCCAGCGTGAGCATGTGGGTGTGAACGTCGATAACCGTCATGTGGCTTCGAACGTTGTACCATGTCCTCACATCACGGCGTAGAGATAACCGTCGGTGCTGCCGAAATACACCACGCCTTCCGCCACCACCGGCGAAGAAATGACGGACCCCAACGTGAACATGCGGTCGTTGCCGACGATCATGCCGTCCAGAGTGGCATCGGGGTAGAGCTTGCCGGGGTCCATTTTGCCTTGGGCATCGCTATACTTGGCGGCATTCTGTTTCGATCCTTCCGTTTGAAACTCGGATTGCATCTTTCCTGTCTTCAGGTCCACGGCGTGCAGCCAGCCGTCGGAAGATCCAAAGTAGGCGATGTCCTTGGCGATGGCGGGCGAGGAAAATGAAATGGCCTTGTTCTCGATGCTGAAAATGAGGCGGCCGGTAGCGCCCTCGATGGCTTTGAAACGCGTGCCTTCCGAAGTCGGGAAGTAGACCACGCCGTTCAGCACGGCGGGCGAAGCGATCACCCATCCCATGTGGTTATCGTGCTTCCATTTCTCGACGCCTGACTTCGCGTCCACCGCGTAGAAGTGACCGTCGCGGCAGCCAAAGTAGACCACCCCGCCCGCGACCGCTGCTGAGCTCGCGATGCCGATCTGGTTGTAAATCTGGGTATCGTCACCGGTTTCGAATTTCCAGCGCAGCGATCCGGTCCGCGCATCGAGAGCGTAGAGATAGCGGTCCCAGCTGCCGATGTAGAGCGTGCCGCCCTCAATCGCCGGAGACGCGTGAATCACATTTCCGGTGGTGAATTTCCACTTGAGCTCGCCGGATCTTGCATCCAGCGCATAGACGTTGTGATCGCCACTGCCGAAATAAACCACGCCGCCCGCAATCGCCGGCGACGACAGGAAAACATCGAACGGATCGGGCATTACTTCAGTGCGCGGCATGGCGCCGTGAATTCCGGGCGCGCTGAACCGCCGCTCGCCGCCGGTTTTGAATTTCCATTTGAGTTTGCCGGTTTCCGCATCCACCGCGTAGAAATTCCCATCCAGGCTGCCCGCGTAGACGGCGCCGTCTTCGATGGCGGGCGATGAGTTCACTGGGCCCCCGGTTGGAAATTTCCAGCGCAGCGATCCATCGACGGCATTCACGGCGTAGAGATTGTGGTCCGCGCTGCCGAAGTACACCGAGCCACCCGCCACGGCAGGCGACGAAAAGATCCCTCGGGCGGTTTTGAATTTCCATTTCACCGTTGCAAGGCCGGGCGCGCCGGACGCGTCATAGACGCCGGAATGGGCCGGATCTCCTCGGAACATGGCGGTCTCAGCGGCAAGCACGCCGCAGCACGCAAGAGATAAGGCAATCGGTTTGAATATACTTGTCATGGCTCATGGCCTGTCAAAGCAAGCGGCTCACCATCGCAAGTTCTCGATTCTCCAAGCGACCGCGGTCGTACAGTGTTCGGCTCTGGGACGCGCCGTTGCGGAATTGGGATCGACACAGATAACGATGCTCCCTCCCACCCCGTCCGCAGTCCGGCCCACCGCCGCGCAATGGCGCATCATTTTTTTGCTGGTGATCTCGGTCGCCATCAATTACATCGATCGCGGCAGCTTGTCGATCGCGGCGCCGGCCCTTCGCAGCGAACTCTCGCTGCCGCCGGATCGGCTCGGCGTCCTGCTTTCGGCTTTTTTTTGGTCCTACGCCGGGTTCATGGTGGTTGCGGGCTGGCTGGCCGATCGCTTTTCGACGGGCGTGGTTCTAGGCGTCGGCTATCTGATCTGGTCGCTGGCAACTTTGGGGACGGGCTTCGTAGCCGGTTTTCAGGCGCTGCTGATACTGCGCGTGGTGCTGGGGCTGGGCGAATCCGTGTCCTATCCGGTGTACTCGAGAATCATCGCCGGCCAGTTTCCGATTAATCAGCGCGGCCTGCCCAACGCCATGATCGATGCCGGAGCCAAGGTCGGCCCTGCCGTCGGCAACCTGGTGGGCGGTCTGCTGGTAGCGAGCTACGGATGGCGCGTGATGTTTCTGATTCTGGGGATGGGCGGCCTGTTGTGGCTTCTGCCATGGTACGTCTGGGCTCCGCGCAACCGTGGCGCTGCGGAACCGGGCGCCGACCAAGGCCCCAGCACCTTACAGATTTGCGCGAAAAGGGACGCGTGGGGAACGTTCATCGGTAATTTCTGCTGCAACTATCCGTATTATTTTCTGCTGACGTGGCTGCCGTCATATCTGGTGTCGTCGCGGGGCCTCTCGATGAAGATGATGGCGGTGCTGGCTTCGCTGCCGTTCGCGGCCAGCGCGAGCGCGTCACTTTTCGGAGGCTGGGCTTCGGACCGCTGGATCACGCGCGGAGCATCGCCCACCAAAGTGCGCAAAACCTTCGTGGTGGGAGGAATGGTTCTCGCCACGCTCATGTTCCCGGCAGCGCTTGCGCCTGACCTGCGCGTATCCATGGTGTTGCTTGTCGCGACCTATGTCGGCCTGGGGCTTTTCTCATCCAACCACTGGGCCATCACGCAAACACTGGCCGGGCCACTCGCCGCGGGCCGCTGGACCGGATTGCAAAATGGCATTGCCAATCTGGCCGGTGTGATTGCGCCCGTGGTCACCGGACTCATTGTTTCGCGAACCGGCAGTTACACTCTGGCCTTCTCCTCGGCATCTGTGATTGTGCTCATCGGCGCGTTTTCGTACATGTTCGTGGTGCGGGACGTGGCGCCGGTGAAATGGCAAGACTCGCGCGATTCAGCTTAGAGCGCGCACATCCTGCCAGCTCCCGCTTTGCCACGATTCGACCAGCGCCGCCTGCACCTGCGCCACCGCGAGCGATTCGGCAAAGCCTGGCGCGCCCTGTTTGCCGGCCGCGACCGATGCCAGGAATTCGTGCGCTTCAATGGTCTTCAGATCTTCGTAGCTCAGCCCGATGCCCGGCCCCGGATTGAAACGGGTGTGGAATGGATGCTCCGGGCCGCTGAGAACTCGCACGTAGCCGGCTGACGCCGCGTCGCCGCCGGTGAAGAAAAGCTGCATCTCGTTCATGCTTTCGAAATCCCAGCTCAGCGCTCCTTTGGTTCCGTGGACTTCAAACGCCATCTGGCAGCGCGGCCCCTGGATCACGCGGCAGGCTTCGAGTGCTCCCTGCGCGCCATTGGCGAATCGCACCAGCGCGCCGGCGTAATCTTCATTGGTGACATCTGCTTTCGGACTCTCATCGCTGCCCAAACTGAAATGAGTACCGACGCCGTGCGCCGCCTGCGGCCGCTGCCTGATGAACGTTTCGGCGTTGCCCACCACGCGCTCGACGGGCCCGGCAATCATGTGCGCCATGTCGATCACGTGAGACAGCAGGTCGCCGGCCGCGCCCAATCCGCCGCGTTCTTTCTCAAAACGCCAGGAGAGCACGCCGAGCGGATGGCTGGCGTATCCGGCGAAAAAGCGTCCGCGATAATGCGTGAGTTTTCCCAGGCGTCCTTCGGCAATCAGTTGGCGCGCGTATTGCACCAGCGGCGCCCAGCGGTAGTTGTAGCCCACGAAGCTCAGCACGCCGGCGGCGCGCGCCGCACGTTCGATAGCCGCGGTTTCGCCCGGATTGCGGCCCACCGGCTTCTCACACAATATGTGCTTGCCCGCCGACGCGGCCGCTTCGACCATCTGCAGGTGCAGGAAATTGGGCGACGCGATGTTAACTACTTCGACGTCAGGGTTGGCGATCACCGCCCGCCAATCCGTGGTGCAGCGTTCAAAGCCCAGGCCTTGCTGCGCCTCGCGGGCGCGCGCTTCCACATCGTCGGCGCAAATGATCAGGCGCGGCTGCAAACCGCTGTTCGGAAAACGCTCCGCAATCTGCCGGTACGCGCGGCTGTGCTCGACACCCATCCAGCCCATGCCGATTACACCGATTCCGATGACTCTTGGCATAAGGTGTATAGTAACGGGAACCTGGGTTCCCAACAATGGCAAAACCACACGTGATAGCCGCCCTCGCCTGTATGCTTGGGGCAATTTCGCTTCGCGCCGATATTTCCGATTTCCAGACTTTCACCACGCGACAGAGCTACTCCGGGGTGTTGCTCCAGCAAGGCCGAGTCGATCTCGATGCGGACTTCAACGAAGAGACGGAGGGCGCCATTCATCAAGGCCAGGCGTTCCGCATCTTCTCTTTCGAATTTGATCCGGCGGCCGTGCAGCCGGTGGTGGGAGCAGGAATTGTGAGCGGGCTCGCGGTTGGCGCGGGGCCGAACGGAACTCTGGGCGGAGACCAGGGGTTATCGCTGGTCGTGACACCCGGCTTGGCGATCACGGCTTTTGGAGCCGAGATTGCCTACGGTGCGTTTGACGGCGAGGCGAATTCAGATGTTTTTCGACTGGTGGTGAATTGTCCGAACCCTCCCTGTGCTTTTTGTGGCACCGCCGCACTGAGCCCTTTAGGCGGCACTTTCTTTCTGGGCGTGATCGCTGCGCCGGGCTCTGCATTCAACAGAGTGACTCTGGAAGCCATCACGTCGAACGATGGCTTCGTACCCGACTGGCAAATCGACGGGATTGCCTTTTCCCCCGTCCCCGAGCCATCTACGGGGGCGCTGGTCGCGGCCATTCTTTGTGGTGTGGCGGTGTTGCAGCGTCGGGACGCTAGAATGTTACTTGGAAACCAAGATGGGTGCGTTACAAACCGAGGCTCCTCCCGGCAGTCGACGGAAGGCCGCCTATAAAGTTCTGGCGGCCATTACCTTCTGCCATTTCTTAAACGACATTTTTCAATCCCTGATTCCCGCCATTTATCCGCTGTTGAAGAATTTCTATCATTTGGATTTTGGACAGGTGGGCCTGATCTCACTCACCAACCAGTTGACAGCGTCGCTGCTGCAGCCGCTAGTCGGCCTGTATACCGACCACCGTCCGAAGCCTTACTCGCTACCGATCGGCATGGGATTTACGCTGGTTGGGCTGGTGGTGTTATCGCGGGCGCCCAGTTACATGATCGTTCTTGTAGCCGTGGCATTTGTCGGCATCGGGTCCGCGGTGTTTCATCCCGAGTCATCGCGGATTGCGCGCATGGCTTCCGGGGGACAGCACGGGCTGGCGCAATCGGTGTTTCAAGTCGGCGGCAATGCGGGATCGTCGCTCGGGCCGCTGCTCGCGGCGTTCATTGTCCTGCCGCAAGGGCAGCGCAGCATCGCGTGGTTTTCGTCGGTGGCGCTATTGGGGATGCTGGTGCTCACGAGAGTGGGCGGCTGGTCGAAACGCAACCGGCCGGCGAGGGTCAAGTCTCATGCGTCAGCCGAGCATCACCTGACGCTGCCTCCGCGCAAAGTTGCATTCGCCCTGGCGATTCTGATCGCCCTGGTCTTTTCAAAATATTTCTATCTCGCCAGCCTGGGCAGCTACTACACCTTCTACTTGATGAACAAATTTCAGGTGTCCGTGCAAAGCGCGCAGATCCATCTGTTCATTTTTCTGGGCGCGGTGGCGGCAGGCACGATTATCGGCGGACCAGTTGGCGATCGCATCGGCCGCAAGCTGGGGATCTGGTGTTCGATTCTCGGCGTGCTTCCCTTCACGCTGGCGCTGCCGTATGCCAATCTGTTCTGGACCAGCATTCTCACGGTGCTGATCGGCATGATTCTGGCATCGGCCTTTTCAGCCATCCTGGTTTATGCGCAGGATCTGGTTCCGGGAAAAGTCGGCATGATCTCCGGGCTATTCTTCGGCCTGGCGTTTGGAATGGGCGGCGTCGGCGCGGCGCTGCTAGGCAAGCTGGCCGACCTCACCAGCATTGATTTCGTGTACCGTGTGTGCTCGTTTCTGCCGCTGATCGGTTTGCTTACCTGGTTCCTGCCGAACATCGAGCATAAGGAAGCGCACTAGCGTTTCGCGGCCGCCTAGACCGTTGGATGGGTATAGGCTAGAGCTATGGGCACGTCCCACACGCACGACGATCATCCCCGCCACGTAGTTCGCGATTACGCGAAGTCCCCGATGAATATTTATTGGGAGATGACGCAAGCCTGCGCTCTGGCCTGCCGTCATTGCCGCGCCGCAGCCGTAGCGACGCCCCATCCGATGGAACTCACCTTTGAGGAAAGCGTTGCCTGGCTCAGGCAGATTCCCGGTTTCGGTGAGCCGCTGCCGCAGTTGATCCTCACCGGCGGGGATCCACTGGCGCGGGCCGATTTATATGAGCTGATCACCGAGGCGCGCAGGCTGAACATCGCGGTTTCGATCACTCCGGCGGCCACGCCCGCTCTGACACACGAGGTAATGGCGCGCCTGAAGCAACACGGAGTGGACGGCCTTGGCCTGAGTCTCGACGGATCCACCGCTCACCGCCACGACTCCATCCGCGGGGTGCCGGGCACCTTTGATCGCACTCTTCAGGCGATGGGCTGGGCCCAGGAGCTCGTGATGCCAGTGCAGGTGAACACTTTGGTCGCCGCCGAGACGGCGGATGACATGGCTGCGATTTACGAACTGTTGAAGCCTTTCGGCATCGCCCGCTGGAGCCTGTTTTTCCTGATTGCCGTGGGACGGGGAAAGGTCCTGCAGCCCCTCTCACCGGCGGATGCCGAAAAACTCATGAACTGGATCCATGAGACTTCCCGGGGTGCGTCATTCATCCTGGCAACCACGGAGGCTCCCTCTTTCCGGCGCGTCGCGCTCGAACGGATGCGCGAAGCAGGGATGACCGGCGAGCAGATTCGGCTTAGCGGCGCTACCCGCAGCCATGGAATTCGCGATGGCCATGGCGTCATGTTCATTTCCAACACTGGTGAAATCTGCCCCGCGGGCTTCCTGCCATTGGCTGCCGGCAATGTCCGTAATAGCGATATTGTGAGTGTATACCGCGAGGCTCCCCTGTTTCGCCAGCTTCACGATCCCACCCAGTTCGAGGACCGCTGCGGGGTCTGCGATTATCGAACGCTGTGCGGCGGCTCACGGGCGCGCGCCTTCGCGGCTAGCGGAAACCCGCTGGCTTCAGATCCGCTTTGCGATTACGAGCCCCCGTCAAAGTGACCCAACCTTGTGGAACAATGTGGCATGTTCAGATTGCTATTCTTGCCTTCGCTCCTTTCGGCGTGCCTGCTCGGCCAGACTATGCCGCCGGAAGCGGAACGGCAGCTCGCCCGAGAAATTTACAAAGAACTGATTGAAATCAAGTCCGGTTTTACCAGTGGCTCGACGACACCGATAGCCGAAGCCATGGCGGCACGCTTGAAAGCCGCGGGTTTTCCGGCGTCCGATATTTTTGTGGGCGGCGCCATCCCCAAGAAGGCCAACCTGGTGGTGCGCTACCACGGCACCGGCCGCCAAAAGCCGATCCTGTTGCTCGCGCACACCGATGTGGTAGAGGCCAGGCGCGAAGACTGGAACATGGATCCGTTTCAGTTCATTGAGAAAGACGGCTATTTCTACGGTCGCGGCACCGGCGATGACAAGGCGCAAGCAGCCGTCTGGATCGCGAACCTGCTCCGCTACAAGCGCGAGGGATTCAAGCCCGATCGCGACATCATCGTCGCGCTGACTGCCGATGAAGAGGGCGGCGGTCCCTACAACGGCGTGAAATGGCTGCTCCAGAATCATCGTCAATTGATCGACGCGGAGTTCTGCCTGAATGAAGGCGGCTGGGGCGAGGCTGTCGGTGGCAAGAAAGTTACGAACAACTTGCAGGTAAGCGAGAAATACGTGATCAATTTCCGCTTCGAGGTCCGCAACAAAGGCGGGCACAGCTCGATGCCGGTGGCCGACAACGCAATCTATCATTTGGCTGGCGCACTCGATCGAGTTTCGAAGTTTGCATTCCCGCTCAAGACCAATGAAGTTACGAAGGCATACTTCGCGGAGCTGGCGAAAGGCGAAAAAGGCGCGGTCGGCAGCGATTTGGCCAAAGTGGCGGAAGGATCGCAAGACGCGATGCAGCGTATTGCCGCGGCCTCACCCGCGTGGAACGCCACTCTGCGCACCACCTGCGTGGCGACCCAACTCGAAGGCGGACACGCCTCAAATGCCTTACCGCAACTCGCGGCCGCCACGGTCAATTGCCGCGTGCTGCCCGATGAATCGGTCGACTCCGTGCAGAGCGCTCTGCAAAAAATCGTTGCCGATGACCAGGTGAGCATCAAGGTTATGGGCGAAGTTACCAAGAGCCCGGCATCTCCTTTGCGCCCGGATGTTTTGAAAGCGGCGAAGCGTTTCACCGACACCCTTTGGCCCGGTGTGCCGGTAATCCCGATCATGGTGATGGGAGGAACCGACGGCATGTATCTTCGCGCCGCCGGCACTCCGACTTATGGCATCCAGGGTTTTTTCATGGACCGCGACGACATACGCTTTCATGGCCGTGACGAGCGCATGGGCGTCAAAGAGTTCTACGAAGGGCAAACGTTTCTGTATGAGTTAGTGAAAGCTTTGTCCAAAGCGGGCGACTAATGGACGAAGGTTTGCGCAGGCCGCTCGACGGTTTTGCGCACGGCGAATCCGCCTATTACTTGAGCACGAATCGCGGCAAGCGCTCGCTTGCCATCGATATCGCCAGCCGGGAAGGCCAGCAGATTATCCGCGACCTGGCCGTGCGTTCCGATGTCTTCATCGAAAATTTCAAAGCCGGCGGACTCAGCAAATACGGACTGGACTATGAATCCCTCCATCGTCTGCAGCCGCGGCTGATCTATTGTTCGATCACTGGATTCGGACAAACGGGTCCGATGGCTGAGCGCGCCGGATACGATCTCATGATTCAGGCCCTCGGCGGCCTCATGAGCATCACCGGCGAGCCTGACTCGAAACCCGGCGGCGGTCCGCAGAAGGTTGGCGTGGCTGTGGTGGACCTGGTCACGGGTTTGTATTGCGTGGTTGGGATCCTGGCTGCGATCGAACAGCGTCACGCGACGGGCGCCGGGCAGCATATCGACGCCGCGCTTTTCGATGTGCAGCTCGCCATGCTCGCCAACCAGGCCGTGAATTATCTGGTGAGCGGCAAGCCTCCGGGGCGGTTGGGCACGGCGCATCCCAACATCGTTCCCTATCAAAGATTTCCCACGCGCGATGGGTTTATCGTAATTGCCGTGGGCAATGAAGGCCAGTTTCGAAAGCTGTGTGAGGTGTTGGGCAAACCTGCTCTGGCGGGTGACGACCGGTTTGCCACCAACGCCGCCCGCGTAGCGCATCGCGAAGAATTGATCGCCATTCTGGAGGCGGCTTTGCGTGAGCGCGCGAGCGACGAATGGATGGAGCTGCTGAGGCGGGTCAACGTCCCCTGCGCTCCGGTTCGCGCGCTCGACAAAGTTTTTGCCGACCCGCAAGTTGCCGCTCGCGGCATGGTGCTCGAGCAGATGCATCCGGAAGCGGGACCAATCCGCCTGGTTGCGCAGCCGCTCAAAATGTCGGCGTCCATCACGCAAAGCGACCGCGTGCCGCCGCTGCTGGGCCAGCACACGCGGGAGATTCTGCGAGAACTGGGCTATGACGATGAAAATCCGGGCCAAGTGCGATAAGCTTTCGACAGAACATCAGGAGGAAAGTGATTCATGCGCATCATTTTGAGCGTACTGTGCGTCTGTACGGGCTTGCTGGCCGCGGCGGTGTCTGAGAATCCCGACACGCCCTTCAAGCTCGCCACGTTTGAGGCCAATGGCAAAACCGCGGTGGGAATGGTTTTGGACGACCGCATCGTGCTTGAGCTGGCGGGCGCCAACGCCCATTTGGCCAAGCAGGCCAAGCTGCCGCCGGTTCGCGTTCCCGGGGAAATGCGGGAGCTCATCGAGCAATACAGCAACATCAATAAGCGGCTGTATCAGATCGCGAATTACTACAAGGCCAACCCGCCGGGCAAGCTTCCCTTCGCATTTACGGTCGATCAAATCGCTTACAAGGCTCCCATTCAATATCCCTGGAACCTGCTCGCCATCGCCGCGAATTATCCGTCGCACGCGGCCGGCATGGGAGCGCAGCGGCCGGCGGGGGAACAGCCGGCTGGTCAAGCGGCGCGGCCCGCTCCGCCCGCCGGATTCGATCCCACCGCCATTTCCAGAATCAATCCGGATCGTGATGCGCCTATTTTCTTCGCCAAATCGCCGCGCTCCTGCATCATCGATCCCGGCGCGACGTATTACATTCCGCCTGGGCGCGAACGCATCGATTGGGAAGGCGAGTTGGCCATCATCATCGGTAAGCAGGCCCGCATGGTCCCCAAGGGCCAAACCCACGACTACGTTTTCGGCTACAGCATCATGTATGACTTGAGCGATCGCGGCGGCGGCGTTCCCCGGCGCACCGTGACCATGTTCCCCGGCGCAAATTGGTTTGAAGGCAAGAGTATCGACCGCGGCGCGCCCTTCGGGCCGGTGATCGTTCCCAAGGAATTTATCGGCAACTACGAAGATCTGCGCCTGGTTACCAAAATCAATGGCGAAGTAATGCAGGACGACCGCCCGCGCAGCATGATCTGGAAAGAGCCGCACATGATCTCCTATCTGTCCGAGATCTTGACGCTTTACCCAGGCGATGTGATCTCGAGCGGCACTCCCGCCGGCACCGGCATGGAGCGCCAAAAGTTTCTGAAGGCCGACGATGTGGTGAGCATCGAGATCGAAAAAATCGGCACGCTGACCACGCACATTCAAGCATGGCCGAAGGGGACGAAATAAGTAGCATTTTTAAGCAGCCTAGAGCGCGCTGATCGTAACGTAATATCCATCCGGATCCCGGAGCGAGAACTCCCTGGTCTGCGTGTTCGGATTCACGTGTGGCTCTTCTTCGAGCCGGGTGCCGAGGGAGCGCGCCCTTTGCAGCGCCAAGTCGAAATCATCGACCCGGAAGAACAGCAGCAGGCCGTTGCCGGGTGTCGCGCGCTCGGGGCTCATCAATGAGGGATGGTCGTGGGCGCCCCACTGGTGAAGGCAGAGCAAGACAGTTCCATCTGAATCGAGGATTTGCCCGAAGTAATCATGGGCCGGAGCGGTAGCCGGCTGACCGAACAGCGCCTGGTACCATTTGACGCTGGCAGGCACGTCGCCCACGCCTATAATCGTCCAGGTGCGCTTCATCGCGTCGCAATGCGCGGACTAGCCTCGCCGCGCTGCATCGATGGCGGCGACGTCGATCTTCGTCATCGTCATCATCGCCTCGAAGGCGCGCTTCGCCTCACCGCCGCCAGCCGCAAGCGCTTCGGTTAGCGTGCGCGGGGTGATCTGCCAGGAGAGGCCCCAGCGGTCCTTGCACCAACCGCACGCACTTTCCGTGCCGCCATTGCCGACGATCGCGTTCCAGTAACGGTCCGTCTCTTCCTGATTCTCGGTCGCGATCTGGAAGGAAAAGGCCTCAGTGTGCCTGAACGCCGGGCCGCCGTTCAGACCGAGGCAGGGAATACCCAGGACCGTGAAGTCCACCGTCAGCACATCGCCTTTCTTGCCGCTTGGAAAGTCACTGGGAGCCTCGTGAACAGCGGTTACTTTACTATCCGGAAAAGTGGCGGCGTAGAAGCGCGCCGCGTCCTGCGCGTCCTTATTAAACCAGAGGCAGATCGTGTTCTTTGGCTTCATGTTCGTGTGCTCCTTGCTCGATCAGGGCGAGCGCCGCGGTAGTCAGCTGATGATCGCGTCCAGGACGCGCGCGGGAAATTCGTCCGTGAGGCGCTCGTTGCGTCCTTCGCGTTCGAAGACCAGATTGCGGTGATTCATGCCCAGCAGGTGCAGGATCGTCGCGTGGAAATCGTGGATGCTCACCGGATTTTCCGCCGCGCGGTAGCCGATCTCGTCGGTCGCCCCGTAAACCGTGCCGCCCTTGACACCGCCGCCCGCCATCCACACGGAGAATCCGGACGGGCCATGATCGCGGCCTGCGCGCGGACCGGGATCCTGCGCGATGGGCAGCCGTCCGAATTCGCCGCCCCAAACCACCAGCGTGTCATCCAGCAGCCCGCGCTGCTTCAAGTCTTTGAGCAGCGCCGCTGCCGGCTTGTCGGTCTTGCCGCAGGCGTACTCAAGGCCTTTACGGATCTCGTTGTGGTTATCCCAAATCTGGCTTTCGATATAAACCTGAATCAGACGCACGCCCCGCTCGACCAGGCGGCGCGCCATCAGGCAGCGGCGTCCATAGGAGGCCGTGCGTTCGTCGTCGAAGCCGTACATTTCTTTGGTGGCCTGGCTTTCCTTGGAGAGATCCAGCGCATCTGTGGCGGCCAGTTGCATGCGCGCGGCCAATTCGTAATTGGCGATGCGGGCTTCCAGTTCCACGTTGCCCGGGCGCTGATCGCGATGCGCTGTGTCCATGCGGCGCAGCAGATTGCGGCTCAGTTCCACGATTGGACTGGGGTATTCTTCCTTGGCGGTGAGATTGAGGATCGGCGCGCCATCCGAGTGCACGCGCGTGCCCTGATACACCGCGGGCAGCCAGCCGGCCTGCCAGTTTTGAATGAAATTGATCGGCGGGCCCTTAGGATCGTCGAGCACGACATAGGCGGGAAGATTTTCGTTCACCGATCCCAGCCCGTAGGATACCCATGCCCCCAGGCTCGGACGCGTGCCCAGAATTCGTCCGCCATGCATCAGGAACAAAGCGGCTTCGTGGGCCAGGTGAGTGGTGAACATCGACCGGATGACGGCCATGTCGTCGACGCAGGTAGCCAGGTGCGGCAAAATCTCGGAAACTTCAATCCCCGATTGGCCATGCTTGGTGAACTTGTACGGCGAGGGCATCAGGCCGCCGGTCTCGCGAACTGCGCGAACTTCGCTGGCCAAGTCGCGGCTGGGCGGCTGCCCGGCGTATTTTGTCAGCGCCGGTTTGGGATCGAACAAATCCACCTGGCTCGGCCCGCCGTTCATGAACAACTGAATAATCGCCTTGGCTCGCGGCGGATGATGCGGCGTCTTGGCTTTCAAATCGTACAGGCGCTGTGCGTTGGCGGCGAGAGCGGGGCTGGCATGGAACAAATCGTTGCCGAGAAGATACGCCAGAGCCGCCCCCTGCAGCCCGTCCACGCTGCGACTGAAAAAATCACGCCGGCTTACCATACGTTCTCCCTAATCCACATACAAAAATTCCGCCGAGTTCAGCAGCGTGTGGCACAACGTGGCTACCGCCAGCCAGTGCGCGCGCGCCTGCACCGGTTCTTCGGGATTCTCCACCTGCAACTGTTTCACCCATTCGCGCTCGATCGCCGGCAGCGCTGATTCGGCGGCGCCAAGCTCTTCGCTCGACGGCGCCCGCGCCAACCCCAGCCAGTACATGCGCTCCAACTGGGCGCGTGCATTATCAGGCGCTGCGTCGATCACGCGGCCGGCCATGTAGCGCGAGGCCTGCCTCACCAGATCGCTATTCATCAGCTCGAGCGCCTGGGATGAAACCGTCGATTGCGCCCGCCGCACGCAATTGGGATTCATGAATGGCGTGTCGAATGTGTCCAGCAAAGTGATGGCGCTGGTGCGGCGGCCCGCCATGAAGATGCTGCGCCGCTGTCCTGCATTCTTGCGGCCGGTGCCCACCACCTCGCCGTCCGGCATCTGCTTGGTTGCGTCGGGCGGGCCAAAAGGCGTCAGGTCCAGCCGCCCGGCCACTTTCAAAATGGAATCGCGAATCGCATCCGAATCCAGCCGGCGCAGGGGATAACGCGAAAGCAGCGTGCCGTCCGGATCTTTTTCCTGCGCGGCGGCATCGGATTGCGAACTCTGCCGGTACACCGCGGACGTCATAATCAGCCGGTGCATGGCCTTGATGTCCCAGCCCTGCCGCACGAATTCGGTGGCCAGCCAATCGAGCACCGCTTGATTCGCCGGCGCTGCCCCCATCTTGCCGAAATTGCCGGGTGTCGAGACCAAACCGGTTCCGAAATGATGCTGCCACATGCGGTTCACCATCACCCGCGCCGTCAACGGGTGATTCGGCTCAACCAGCCAGCGCGCCAGCGCCAGTCTGCGCCCCGACGTCTTGCTCTCATACGGCAGCTGCGGCACGGCGTAGGGAGCAATCTTCGCGCTCAGCACGGAAAGCGCGCCCGGCGCGACCAGACCACCCGGCGTGGTCGGATCGCCGCGCATCAGAATTCGCTGTGGCGGAGGGTCAGGACCCAGATCGAACAAGGCGCGGATTTTCGGATCGGGCAGGAGCAGTTCCTTTTGTTCGGCGATCTGCTTATCGACGTCGTCCTTCTCCTTGCGGAAACCTTCGTCCGCCTTGGCGATATCGGTGAGCTTGATAGTGAGCGCGTCTTCGTATTTCTGCAGCAGGAACTTCTGCACTTCGGTGCGCTCGCCTTTCGGCGTCTGCCAGGCTTTGCGCACATCCTCGCGAATCTCCGCCGGCACCGTCAGCAGCCGCTCGGCTTCCATCTTCTGCTTGAGCGGCTCCGCTTTCAATTCCAGTTGTCTGTTCAAGTCGGCAATTTTCGCCTTGATGGGTGCGTTGTGGCTTTGCACGCGATCGCGCTCGGCTGGAACCAGCAGCGGAAGGTAGCGCGTGTTGTTGTCATCGCAGTGGGCGCCGACCCCGCCGCAGTTCAAGCTGGGCGCGCGCCAGGTGAACGGATCGTAAGCCGGTGTCAACACTGCCGTCAGCCGGTAATAGTCGCGCTGAGGAATCGGATCGTACTTGTGATCGTGACAGCGGGCGCATCCGACGCTCAGCCCCATCACGGCCGAGCCAAGAATTTCCACCTGCCCGGCGATCACGTCCATCCTCTCGGGAATGAAATTCTGTTCGGTGCTGTAGGTCGAATCCGGGGCGGTGCGCCAGAAGCCGGTTGCGGCCAGCAAATCCACCTGCTCGGGCGTGTATTCTTTGACCGCCTTGTAATCGAACAGCTCATCGCCGGCGAGTTGCTCGGTGAGAAAACGGTCGAACGGCTTATTCTCGTTGAGCGAGCGAATCACGAAATCGCGGAAGCGCCAGGCATGCGGCCGCGGCTCATCGGCGCTCGAGCCGCCTTCGGAATCCGAATAACCCACCGCATCCAGCCAGAAGCGCGCCCAGCGTTCTCCGTAGCGCGGAGAAGCCAGCAGCTTGTCGATCAGGTGTTCATACGCTTTCGGATCGGAATCGGCCAGATACGCATGCGCCTCCTCCGGAGTGGGCGGCAGACCAATCAAATCCAGATACGCGCGGCGCATCAACGTCCGGCGATCCGTTTCGCCGGCCAGGCTTGCGCCCTTGGCTTCGAGCTTCTGCAGCACAAACGCATCGATCGGATTTCGCACCCGCGTTTTCGCCTGCACCTCCGGAACGGCAGGGCGCTGCGGCGCGGAAAATGCCCAAAACGCGCGATCTTTGTCCTTCACCAGCGGATCGGTGGCGGCCGTGAATTCGAGCGGCCGTTCATCGTCGGCGGGCGCGCCGGCGGCGATCCATTGCGTGACCTTCGCCAACTCGCTATCGGTCAGGCCGCGGACGGAATATTGCTCCTGCAACTTTGGCGGAGGCATTTCCTGCGCCGCGACGCGCTTGAGTAAGAGGCTCTCGGCCGGTTTACCGGGCGCCACCGCGGGCCCGGACTTGCCGCCCTTCAGCATCGCGGCGCGGGTGCGTAGATCGAGTCCCGCCTTCTGCTCGGTGCGCCCGTGGCACACCCAACACTTCGCGCTGAGGATGCCGTGCACCTCGCGCTCGGTAACCATTTTCGCCATCGAGGTAGTGGCCGCGGCGCTGTCCTCGGCATCGCGCAATGCGCCGCCTTCAATCCATTTCCGGATGGTCTCGATTTCCGAATCCGCCAGCTTCTGGCCGCCCATGGGCATTTTGCCAGAGGTCACCAGGGTGAGCAGCAGACTGTCGTTGGCCTTGCCGGGAATCACCACCGCGCCGGACTTTCCGCCTTTTAGGAGATCGTCGCGCGTCTCCATCGACAAGCCGGCCTGTTTGGCTCTTGCATCATGGCAGGCGAAGCATTTCTGGCGCAGCAGGGGTTGAACGCTGGATTCGAATCGTGGCGATTTCAGCTCTTCGCCGGCCATCGGACGCCCGCCCAGGATCATGAACGCAGCAACCGCGCAGCTCAGAAGCGACAGACGATGACGGCCAGTATCCATGCTGAAAACCATTCTCCAACAGTGTTGCTATCATTCTAATTCATTCGCCCATGAACGCCATGAAAACCATTGCTCTGGCAATTGCAACCTGCGTAACGCTGCTCGCGCAAACCGCGCGGCATCCGCTTACGGCGCAAGACCTGCTGGCGGGCAAGGCAATCGGCGAGGCGCAGATCTCGCCCGACGGCGCGACTGTCGCGTTCACCATCAGCGAAAACGATCCAAAGACGAATCAGTCCACCGTCCAGCTGGTGACTGTTCCGTCGCGCGGCGGCTCCGTCACGCCCATGGCGCAGGCTCCCGAAGGCGCCACCAGCCTGCGCTGGTCGCCGGATGGAACGCGCCTGGCATTTATCGCAGCCAAAGAGGGCAAGAGCGCGATCTGGATTTTGGATTTCCCCTCCGGTGAAGTCAAGCGGATTTGCGATTACGATCGCAGCAATGCATTCCTGGCCAAGGCTGGCAATATGCTGGCCTGGTCGCCCGATGGAACCCGCCTGGCCTTCGCCGGAACGCTCGATCCGGCTCAGCCGCGTCCGGATCCGTTGGTCGTCACCCGCATTCTCTACAAGACCCGCACTTCGATCTGGGACGGCCGCCGATCCCATATTTATGTCGTGCCTTCCAGCGGCGGTGAGCCGCGCGCGGTAACCTCGGGCAAATTCGACGAACATTCGATCGACTGGGGCGGCGATGGCAAGCAGATCGTGTTCCTATCCAATCACCAGCCCGACCCGGATGCGCTGCTGAACTACGACATCTTCGCGGTCAACGTCGAAAGCCGCGCTACCCGCCAGCTGACAACCACGCCAGGTGTCGAGATGGATCCTAAAGTCTCGCCCGACGGCCGCTGGATCGCCTACACATCAACCACGCGCAACATCACCACCATCGACAGCGTGGCCGAGGATGCGCACGTATGGGTAGTGCCGGCCGATGGGGGAAAGGGGCGCGAGTTGAATGCCGCCCTCGACCGCCGCAGCAGCTCCGCGTTTTGGACGCCGGACAGCAAATTCGTCATTTTCACCGTGGGCGATCACGGCAAAGTGGCCATCTACCGGACGCCGCTTGAGGGCGGCGCATCCACGCCGGTAGTGAATCAAAATGCCCAGGCCGGCGCCGTTTCCATCGGTAAAGAAGGCACGATGGTCTTCACCATGACTACGCCCTCCATGCCCGCTGAACTGTTTGTGCTGGCGGTGGGCGGGCCTGCGCGCATCACTTCGCTCAACGAGGAGCTGGTGAAGCAATGGCAGCTCGCCACGCCCGAGGAGATCAACATCCGCAGCTTCGATGGAACACCCATTCAGGGCTGGCTCTATCCGGCGCTCAACGCCAAGGGGCGATCGCCCATGATTCTTTCCATTCACGGCGGCCCTCACGGCGCATTTGGCTATGGCTTCAACCCAACCGCGCAGTTCTACGCCGCGCGCGGCTATGCCACCCTCACCGTCAATCCGCGGGGCAGCAGCGGATATGGCCAGCGCTTCTCGGATGGCTGCGTGAATAATTGGGGCGGCGGCGATTACCGCGATCTGATGCTGGCCGTGGACTATGTGGTGAAGACTCATGCCAAGCTCGACGGCAACCGGCTGGGTGTCACGGGCGGCAGTTACGGCGGGTTCATGACCAACTGGGTGATCACTCAGACTACGCGCTTCAAGGCGGCCGTCGCGGTGGCCAGCCTCTCCAACCTCATCAGTTTTTATGCAACGTCCATGTATCAGGATTTGGTGCACGCCGAGTTCAACGGCTATCCATGGGACAACTTCGAAACGGTCTGGAAATGGTCCCCGCTGGCGCACGTGAAAAAGGTGACGACGCCCACGCTGTTCATTCATGGCGAGCAGGACAACGATGTGCACATCACCCAGGCGGAAGAAATGTACACGGCGCTGCGGCAGCGCGGCGTGGAAGCTGAATTGGTACGCTACCCGCGCGAAGGGCACGGCCTGCGCGAGCCGCTGCATCGCGTCGACGCCGCGAAGCGCACCGTGTCCTGGATGGACAAGCATTTGAAATAGCGGAAATGCGTTTATGAACTCCGAGCGCATCAGGCTTTTCATCACCGGCGGAACGTTCGACAAGGAATACGACGAGCTTACCGGCCAGCTGTATTTCAAGGAATCGCATTTGCCGGAAATGCTCAGGCTGGGCCGGTGCAATCTGACTCTCGAAATACGCACGCTGATGATGATCGATAGCCTGCAAATGACCGATGCCGACCGCAGCCTGATTCTGGAGCAGTGCCGGAGCGCCCCGGAGAGCCGGATTGTCATTACCCACGGGACCGATACCATGGCCGCTACCGCGCGGGCTCTGGCGGCAATTCAGGGCAAAACGATTGTGCTCACCGGCGCAATGGTCCCCTACAAATTCGGCAGCTCGGATGGTTTATTTAACCTGGGCAGCGCCCTGGCGTTCGCCCAAACCCTCACGCCAGGCGTTTACGTGGCGATGAATGGACGCTGTTTTCGCGGCGACTCGGTTCGCAAGAACCGGCACACGGGGATGTTTGAGGAGTCGGAATCCTAGCTGGCGGCCGCGCGACCAACGAATGCTTCGAATAATAGAGGCGGCGCGAAGGGCGAGGCTTGCGCCGGGCGAAGAATGCGAAGCTAGCCAGCGCCGTGCCGGTCAGGACCAGGCTGGCCGGCGCCAGGACGCCGCCAATCGCGCCCATCCAGCTCTTATTGCGTCGCGCCCCGGCAGCGACGCGCGCGCTTGGTGGCGAGATATCAAGATCGTCGACCTCCGCGCCATCCAGTACTTGGCTGTCAAAACTCAGGAAGTTGAGGATCCCGGCGGAGGTGTCGAGCGAAATGCCCGTTGCCGCGCTCAGAATCCCGTCCCAATCGACGCGGACGACGATGGCCGGCAGATTGGCCTGATCGGAATCCGCCGCCGCGGCGGTGGTTATCTCCTGCCTCCCGTCTCTGTCCTTGGCGGCCAAGACATCCAGATCCTGATCGGCGCGCGCGCTTGCGACGGCGAAGAAAAGGGCAACCATGACAATTGCCGGATTATGGCGGAATACGGACACGATCGGGTAAAATCCTTCAGGGAATCACCTGCAATTCGCTTGCCTATGATAACAGGCAATAATTGCAATGCATTTCATAGGTCAGTTGGCGTTAATTTTCAGAAGTTTGACCACAAATCCCAATTATTGGCATTTAAGAGGCGCTCAATGCAACGCAATTATTACCGTATGGTAACATGCAAAATCTGCATCACCCTGCAGATTCTGCTTCTGGAGACGATGATCATGAGCGCAGCCCCCGCCGGCGATCTTGCCCACTACACCTGTTACCGCGCCGCCGGCCCCATCCATGTCGACGGCAAGCTGGACGAGCCATCCTGGCAGAAAGCGCCGAAGTCGCGGCCCTTCGTCGACATCGTCACTGGCAAGCCGGCCTGGTTTGAAACGCGGGTGGCCCTGCTGTGGGATGACGACTATCTGTACTTCGGGTTCACGGCGCCGGAAACCGATGTCTGGGCCACGCTCACCGAGCGCGATTCCAAAATCTATGAAGACAACGATCTCGAGGTGTTCATCGCCGCCCAGGACGCCTACTACGAATTCGAAATCAACGCGCTCAATACCATATATGAAGTGTTCTGGATTTGGAAAGATATTCTCAAGCCAGGGAGCAAATATTTCGGCGTGCCCGAGTTCGACCCCGCCGCTCACAAGATGATGACCCTCGATGGCGTTGGCGGGCACGTTCATCCGCGGGGTGAGCGCTGGGGATTTCTGGACTGGGATTTTCCCGGCCTGCGGCACGCCGTGCACGTGGATGGCACGCTCAACAAGCGCAATCACACCGACAAAGGCTGGACCGTTGAGCTGGCGCTGCCGTGGAAAGGCTTCAAATGGCTGGCCGACGGACGCTCCTTGCCGCCGAAAGACGGCGACGTGTGGCGTATCGATTGTTCGCGATTTCAAAAGATAGGTCCCGACGGCAAGGAGCTCAACCCCAGCGCCGGCTGGACTTGGAACCAGCACGGCCATTACGATTCGCACATCCCTGAGACGTTTACCTATGTGCATTTTTCCACCAAGAATGTACCGTAAATCGTTGGATTAGCAATAAAAGAACGGTTTGCGCGCAGGTTATCAATAGATCCCCTGATTGCGCCCGAAGGAATTTCGCGTAAGAATAACCTTAAATAAGGCGGATTTTATGCTGGATTCTTTGCTGAACACTTTGTTCGGCTGCGCGCACCGGAAAACTACATTTCCGTTGACGCCAGGCCGCAGCTCTCGCGCCGCGACCGGCAACCGCGGCGGCGCCTATGTGGTGTGTCTGAAATGCGGAAGCGAGTTCGCCTACGATTGGCGGACGATGCGCGTCGGTCGAGCCATCGCCACCAGCGAACCGTCTCCTGCTCCTGGCCGTTTTCTGCGGCTCGGCAAATGGCTGTCGGGCGCCTAACTGCTTTACAGAGCCGCGACCAGAGGAAGCGGTTTCTGATTCTAAATCTTCGCCTTCGGATACCGTTTCCGCATCCAGCCAACGAACGCCTCTGGCGCGCTCATCGTGGAAAGCCGGCCCTGCCGCACCAGCGCCCAGTCCTTAAACAATCCCGATTCCTTGATTTCATGCAGAGTCACCGGCGTCTCGAGGCGCGTGAGGAATTCCAGGTCGATGATGGTCAGCTTGGGATTCTTGGGATCGGGCCGCGGCTCGGAGGCAACCTTGGCCAGGCCTACCACGGCCGATTCGCCGCCGCTGTGATACATGAATACACGATCGGCCGGCCGCATTTCCCGGATCGCGCGTAGCGCCTGTGGATTCTTGACGCCGTCCCACACGGTGCGCCGCTCGCGCTCCAGATCGGCAATCGAATAGGTTCCAGGTTCAGTCTTGGCCAGGAAGTAGTTCATTGGATTGCTTTTCATGGTACGCCAGCCGCAGCCGCCGGAACAAGAAACCGGCGGCTGCCATTCGCGCCGCGGGAGGATGGGAGCTTTCATGATAACCGCCCAAGCTGCAATCCAACTGCTAAATGCTACACTTTGACGGAAGATTTACACCTGTTTAATGAAATGCGCGCCGCTATTATCCATTACTGGCTGCTGAATATGCGCGGCGGCGAGAAAGTGCTGGAGGCGTTGTGCCGCGTGCTGCCGGAGGCGGATATTTTCACTTTGTACTACGATCCGGCGCGGGTGAGTGAAACGATCCGCTCGCGCCGCGTGACGGCGTCTTTTCTCGATCCCTTGCAGCGCCATTACCGGTCGCTGCTGCCGCTCGCCCCGCTGGCGCTCGAGCGCTTCGACCTGCGCGGCTACGATCTGATTGTCTCGAGCGAATCCGGCCCCGCAAAGGGTGTGCTCGCGCCCGCGGCCGCGCGCCACGTCTGTTATTGCCACACACCCATGCGCTACCTTTGGGAGCTCTACCCCGCCTATGTGAACGAATGGACCGCCAGCGGCTGGAAGCGCGCCCTGATCGCGCCACTGGCCAACTACTTGCGCGTCTGGGACTACTCGACGGCGGCCCGCGTCGACGACTTCATCGCCAATAGCGGCAACGTGCAGCGGCGCATCTGGAAAACCTACCGCCGTGAATCGCAGGTGATTTATCCGCCGGTGGACGTCGAAAATTTTTACTGGAAGCCGGCCGAAGACTATTACCTGATCGTCTCCGAGCTGGTAGCCTACAAGCGCATCGATTCAGCGGTGAGGTGGGCCGCCGGTAGTGGACGCCGCCTGAGCATTGTAGGCGAGGGCCCTGAATTCAGCCGTCTGCGCGCGCTGGCCCGGCCCAACATCGAATTCTGCGGCCGGGTTTCGGATCAGGATCTGCGCGAGCTGTACGCGCGCTGCCGGGCGTTCCTCATGCCGGGCGAAGAAGACTTCGGAATGACGGCGGTGGAGGCGCTCGCGAGCGGCAAGCCCGTTGTCGCCCTCGGCCGGGGCGGGGTTCTGGAAAGCGTTCCGGTTGAGAATCCGGTGGGCGGAGTATTTTATTCTGAACCGGAGGAAGTGCAGCTAGGCGGCGCAATTCACACGCTCGAGCGCATGGAACCTCGCATCGTCCCGCAGCAACTGCAGGCGTCGGTCGCGCGATTCTCCGCAGAAGAATTTGCGCGCCAAATGCGGCAGGTCCTGATTCCGAGCGGGTTACAATCAAAATAGATTGAAGATTACGATCTCCAAAGAAAATTACCTGAAGGCCATCGCGGAAGCCGAATCGGAGGGCGAAACAGTGATCGCGGCGACCCTGGTGCGCTGGCTCGACGTCTCGGCGCCCGCGGTTACGATGGCCATTAAGCGTCTCAAACGCGATGCGCTGATTCGTGTGGCTCCCGAAGGCCAGATCACACTGACGAAAACCGGCCGCGCCATTGCCAACCGCCTGCTCACCCGCCACCACCTGATCGAACGCATGCTCACCGAAGTCTTTGGCATGGAATGGTACAAAGTGCATGACGAAGCCGAGCATCTGGAGCACGCCGTTTCGGCGGATTTCGAGCGCAAGCTGATCGAGCGGCTGGGCAACGGCCAGAACTGCCCGCATGGCAATCGCATGGGCGTGGATACGCCCGCCGCCCGGCGCCGCCGCGGTCTCAAGCCGCTGGATGAGAGCGCGGACCGCGAGCGGCTCTCAGTGGTGAGCGTGTTCGAGCGCGACCGCCGCCTGCTGGAACATTTGGAGAGGCTGGCCATTCGCCCCGGCGCCACGCTGCTGGTTCTCGGCAATCGCCGCGGCCGTTCGCTCGCGCTGCGCGTCGACGGAAAACCGGTCGAGGTTACGCGCCCTGTGGCGGGACGCGTGTGGGTGAAACGCGCGTAAGAGTGGCGATGATTTCCTGCTGGTAGCGCTCGACGGTGAAGCGCATCTTCCAGGCGGCGAGAGCGCGGTGCGCGGCCTCGCTAAGCGTCGCGGGGTGCTGTAGTAATGCTTCCAGCCGTGCCGACAGCGCCTGCGGATTTTGGGCCTCAATCAGAAACCCCGTTTCGCCATCCGCCACCAGCTCAGGAATCCCGCCGGCGGCGAACGCGACTACCGGCACGCCGGCCGCGAACGCTTCCAGGATTACGCGCGGCGCGCCTGGATTGCCGGCCGACGGCGCTACCAAGATGTCCAGGTGAGCGAGCACCGCGCCCACATCGTCGCGCCAGCCCAGGAATTCGACCGGCAGCCCGCTGGCTAACGCCGTCAGGCCGGCCGCATACTTGCGTGCCCCGGAGCTGGCAAACAACGGCGCGCCACAAACGACAAATTGCAGTCCGGGCACGCGCTGCGAGAGCAGACGTGCTGCCTGCAAAAACTCGCGCTGACCGTTCTCCGGCGCAATGCGGCCGATCACGCCAATTCGCCATGGTGGCGGCTCGCGGCGGTGCGGTGCGCCGGCCCTCACGCCGTTGTAGATCACGTGCAATTTGCTCCCCGCAAAAGGTTCGGCCACGAACCGAGAGCACGCAATCACTTCTGCATCCGCCCGGCGCAGCGCCCGCCCCACTAGCTGAATTGCGTACTCGCCCGAGGGCCGGCTGTGACAGTGGAAAACCAGTGGCCAGCGGCCGCGCGCGGCTCGCGACGCCGCCGGCAGCACGCGCGGGCCGTTGACGTAAATCAGATCGGCGCGCGCATTCTGGGCCAGCCGCGTAGTCTCGCCAGTAAGCCGGGGCAATTGGCGCGCAAAGCGCAACGCGTCGCCCACCGACTTACGGCCCGAAGCGTAAGGGCCGCACGAGATCGGCGAAACTTCCGCGCCCAGCTCGCGCAGCTTGACAGGGAACGGCCCATCGCCGGGCACACCGCAAAACGCTCGCCAGCCACGCGCGTGAATGGCGGGAATCAAATCCAGCAGGCACTGCTGGGCGCCGCCGAGGTCGCTGAACTGGTCCAGAAAAAGAATGTTCACGGCTGCAAGGCCGGGCGCGATTCCCGCACCGCCCACGCCAGCACCAGAAAATAGATGGGCATCACGCGCCAGTAAGTGAGCAGGTCCGCCGACAGCATTTGCGCGCATTGACCGAGCCAGAAGCAAGAAATCCAAGTGCCGAAGAACGCCGCGCGTGGATTGGCATCGCGCGCCGCCTTAAATCCCGCGCGCAATATCGCCAAGTTGAACCAAAGTAGCGCGGCCAGTCCCAGCACGCCGGTCTCGACCAGCATGCTTAGGTACATGTTGTCGGCGATCACCGTGCGGCCGAGATAAGTGGAATAGGGCAGCGTTTTGTAGCCGACGCCGAAAAGCAAATGCCACGGATTCTCGCTGAGAAAATTTGCCAGAAATCGCCAGCTTTCCACGCGCCCCGAGAGCGTGCCTGCCGTGTACAGGAAGAAACCGAGGCCGGTGTTGCTGAGGCGCTGCCAGTAGAGACCGGCAAATTCCGGAAACGCCAGGTAGCTCACCGCTGCGCCGGCCGCGGCTGAGAGCCCGAGTATCATCGCCGCCTTTCGCAGCCGCACGCGCGCGCGCTGCAGATAGAGCAGCGCGCCGAGCGCTACCAGCACATTTAGCACGGAGGCGCGGGAGTACGAGAACACCAGCGCCGCGGAAAAAATCACCCCGCCCGTAAACAATGCCCGCCGCGAAATCGGTACCTGCCCGGCCGGGCGCGTGAGTGCCACGGCGATCATCACCAGGAAACACGCGCAGAGATTTCCCAGCGTGCTCGCTTCATAGAACATTCCCTGCGCGCGCCGGTAGATGCCGCTCGCGAGCCAGACGAACTGGGGTCCGAATCCGGCGGGCGCGGGCAATTGGTAGTAGAAATCGACGCAAGCGATCAGCGCCGCGGACGCCGCCACCCAAAACAGAAAACGCAAGCTCAGCGTCGCAGCCGGCGCGTAGGCTACGAAAAAAAACAAATACACGCCGATACCGAACAGCATCACCCGGGCCAGGCTCGCGGCGGCGATTTCCGCTCCGGAGTACAAGGCGCCGAATGCCAGGCTGCAGAGCAGCGCGAGCCACAGCGCGATGAGCGCGCGGGGCAGGGAATCCGCCGGAATGCGCCACGCGCCCGCGAGCAATGCCCCAGCCATCAAACCCAATGCCGCGAAAACCAATGATGGATGCGGCCCGGAGTTGCCGAACGCGTAGGGCAGCGGCGGAAGCAGCAGCGCCGCGGCAATAAAAGCCGCAACCCAGCGCCCGGGCCGCGTGAGCGTCCACCACGCGAGTGGAATCAGTAGAAGCGGCAGCACGGCGAGCGCGGCGATGGTTCGCGATGGAATGATGGCGATGGCGGCGGCGTACGCTCCCAGCCCGGCCGCGGCTACCAGCGGGCCCGGCAGTCGAGCTGTCCGCGCGGCAATCATGGACGGTGCAGGCTGCGGCTGAATTCCAAAGTTACCCAGACCACCGATGCCAGCAATCCGATGAAGACCGCAACCGCGACGTTTAACGGCAGATTGGGCCACGTTGGTTTCTCGGGCACGACGCCGGCGTCAATGATGGACAATCTCTCGCCGCGATACCCGGCAGCGGCGCGCACTTCGCCCAGGCGCCGCTCGGCTTCCTCGAAGTTTTCTCGCGCCGACGTCTGCTGTGCTTCGGCAGCGCCGCCTTTGGCTTCACCTTGCGCGTACAGTTGCTCCATCCGCGCCCGGGCTTGCTCCAGCCGCTTCTCCGCCTGGGTAACCAATTCGAGATCGGTGTTCTCGCTCGGGCCGCGGCTCAGCGCGAGGGTTTGACCGGCAAGGCTAAGAGCCAGGAAATGTGCGGTATCGGCGTTGGGCAGAGTGCACGTGATCTCCAGGATTCGCGTATTGGGCACCAGGCGCACGCTCAGCACGGAACGGTGCAACTGTTCGATCGATTTGCCGGGCAGCATTTCGCGGAGGTGGAAGTGCTCGACCGCCTTGAGAAACAGCTCTTCGCTCGACGCAAATGCTTCGTAGCTTTTCAGCGACTCAAAGTAAATCGGCGTGATCGCCATCGCGCTGCGCACGTCATTGCCCGCGGGCGAATCGATCATCAGCCGCACGGAAGCGGTGTAATACTTGGGCAGCAGCAGGCTCCCTATGAGCGCCAGCGCGGCGGCAATCGCGCATGTCAACCCGATCCAGCGCCCGCGCCTGCGCAGGTGATCGATGTACTGGAAAAATGTGAACGACTCGTCCACTCGTGGAATAGTGTAGCCGATTTGCGCTGTTAATTCGGTTAATTCTTAGGGCAGCAGCACGATCTTGCCGAATTGTTCTTTGTTCTCTAAACGCTCGTGCGCGGCGCGAATTTCGGCCAGCGGATACACGCGATCGATCACCGGCCGCAATTGCTTGCGGAAGACGAAGCGCAGCACATCATGCAGCTCGCCCATGGTTCCCATGAAGGAGCCGGCCAGGGTCCAGTTTTTGCTGAACAGAAAACGCAGGTCGAGTTTGACGTCCCAGCCAGTGGTATTGCCGCAGGTCACCAGGCGCCCGGCCGGAGCCAGTGACGCGAGCGAATGCGGCCAGGTCGCCGCGCCCACATGCTCGAACACTACGTCCACGCCGCGTTTGCCGGTGAATTTCTTGACTTGGGCGGCGATGTCCTCGCGATAGTGATCGATCACGTAATCGGCTCCAAGCTCTTTGGCCTTGGCCAGCTTGGCGTCGCCGCCGGCGGTTGCGATCACCCGGCAGTGGAACAGCTTGGCAATCTGCACGGCGGCTTGTCCGACTCCGCTCGAAGCCGCCAGCACCAGCACATCTTCGCCGGGGGCAAGCTTGGCGCGGTCCATCAGCATGTGCCAGGCGGTGAGGAAGACCAGCGGCGCCGCGGCCGCCTCTTCGAAGCTCATGTCGTCGGGAATCTGGATGGCGGAATATTCGTGGACGGCCATCAGCTCGGTGTCGCCGCCGTCCACGCCGTAGCCATAAATCGTGTAGCGCCGGCAGAGATTGTCGCGGCCGGCCAGGCACTGCGGGCACTGGCGGCAGCTTACGCCCGGGGAAAGCAGCACGCGCCAGCCCACCTTCACGCGCTCGCACAATTCACCGACAGCTACCACTTCGCCGGCGATGTCGGAACCGAGCACGTGCGGCATGGCGAATTGCAGCCCGGGAATTCCGGCGCGCACGAAAAGATCCAGATGATTGAGCGCACAGGCGCGCACGCGCAATAGAATCTGGTTGGCTTTGATTGCGGGCTCAGCAACGTCTTCGTATACCAGCGCGTCCGGCCCGCCGTGCTGGTGAATGCGAGCGACTTTCATCCGTACGATTATAACGGCTTGTCGTTTCCCCCATTTCCTGTTACAAGTGAAGTTTCGAAGGAGATTGCAATCGTCAAGTTCTGCGTGCTTTCCAGCGGCAGCTCGGGCAACGCTGCGTTTCTGGCGACTGACACCACGCGGCTTCTGATCGACGCCGGCTTGAGCCTTCGCGACCTCGCGCGGCGCCTGGCTTTGATTGGCGAGCGGCCGGAAGCCATCGACGCGATTCTCATCACTCACGAGCACTGCGACCACATCAGCGGATTGGTGCGCATGGCCCGGCGCTTAGGCGTGCGGGTCTATCTCACCCGGCTCACCGCGCCGCTCATCGATTGGGAAAATGCGTGGAAAGATTCGCCTCCGCGCATCGATCTGTTTCAGGCGGGCGCCAGTTTCACGATCGGCGATATCGAGATTGACAGCTTCACGATTCCCCATGACGCCGCCGATCCGGTGGGTTATTGTCTGCGCGCGCACGGCGTCAAGATCGGCGTGGTGACGGATCTGGGGTACATTCCGGAATCGATCAAGTATCATCTGCGCGGCGTGCATGCGCTGCTGCTCGAATCCAATCACGATCTGGATATGCTGAAAGTCGGGCCTTATCCCTGGGCCGTCAAGCAGCGCGTGATGAGCCGCAATGGCCATCTTTCGAACGCCGTGGTGGGCGATTATTTGCTGGACGATCTCGATCCCTCGACGGGAACGGTGATCCTGGGGCATTTGAGCGAGCACAACAATCATCCGGAAATCGTGCGCATCGTGGCGGCGCAGGCGCTGGCGCGGCGCGGACTCACCACGCAGTTGATCATTGCCGAGCAAAAAAATCCCACGGAGGTGCTGCAATTTTAGAACGTTATACCCGCCCGGAGATGGGCCGCATCTGGAGCGATCAGAACAAGTTTCAGCAGTGGCTGGAAGTGGAACTGGCGGCATCGGAAGTGCTGGCCGGTCTCGGCACGGTTCCCGCCGAAGCGGCGCGGCTGCTGCGGGCGCACGCCGGCTTTGATGTCGCCCGCATCCATGCCATCGAGCGGGAAGTGAAGCATGACGTCATCGCTTTCACCACCGCCGTCTCCGAAAGCATGGCGTCCGCCGGGCAGGCCGATTCCTCGCGCTGGCTGCACTACGGGCTCACTTCAAACGATGTGGTGGACACCGCGCAGGCGCTGCAAATCAAGCAGGCCTCGGCCATTCTTCTGGCCGGCCTGGAAGCTCTACGCGTGGTTTTGAAGCGGCGCGCGCTCGAGTTTCAGCACACCGTGCAGATCGGCCGCACTCATGGCGTGCACGCCGAGCCCATCACGTTTGGGCTCAAGCTGGCTATCTGGTACGAGGAAGCGGGACGCAACCTGCGCCGGTTGAAAGACGCTGCCGTGGAAATGCGCGTCGGCAAAATCTCGGGCGCAGTCGGCACTTTCGCGCATATCGGTCCGGAGGTGGAGGAAGCGATTTGCGCCCGCCTGCAATTGCTGCCGGCCCCAGTGTCATCCCAGGTGATTCAGCGCGATCGCCACGCCAACTATGTGGCCACGCTCGCCGTGATCGCCGCCAGCCTGGAAAAGATCGCGCTCGAAGTCCGGCATTTGCAGCGCACCGAAGTGCGCGAGGCGGAGGAGTATTTTTCGAAATCGCAGAAAGGCAGCTCGGCGATGCCGCACAAGCGCAACCCGGTCACCTGCGAACAGATTTGCGGCCTGGCGCGGGTGGTGCGGTCGAACGCCCAAGCGGCTTTCGAAAACGTGGCGCTCTGGCACGAGCGGGATATCTCCCACTCCTCGGTGGAGCGCGTGATTCTGCCCGATTCGACCATCCTCGCCGATTACCTGCTCGACCGCACCACCCGCCTGGTGGACCAGATGCTGGTGTATCCCGAGCGCATGCGCCGCAATCTGGACATGACCCGCGGGCTGGTGTTTTCCGGGCAGTTACTGCTCGATTTGGCCGCCGCAGGCATGCTGCGCGAAGCCGCCTACCGGCTGGTGCAGGGCCATGCCATGAAGGCCTGGCAGGATGAATCCGACTTCCGCGCGGCCATACAGGGCGATCCCGAAATTGGTAAATTTCTCACCTCCGAACAGCTCGCCGAGAGTTTTTCGCTGGAGCGCCAGCTGCGGAATATAGACCGGATTTTCGCCAGAGTTTTCGGTATTTAGTCCATTTTTTCAATAAGTTACAGAGATTTCTTCAAGCTCCAGATTGGCCCCGGAAAATTCCTTGAAGAATAAGGCCGCGCCTGGGCACTTACTTTAGTTGATGATTTACGCTCGAAGTTCGGTTAAAGTAGGTAGTGAAAGGACATAGACGAATGGCTGCGGTCTCCCACAGGCGTGAAACAAGCGTGCGGAGCTTGGATTTGGCGCGAGTATTGCTAATTGAATCCGATGTTGCCTCGCGACTGACCTTGCAAACACTGCTACGGGCCGGTGGCTATTCCGTGGACGTGGCTGCTTCGGCCGCTGAAGGCCTTTCCAAGCTCGATGACGGCATCTACGAGCTCGTCTTGAGCGATGAGGACATGGAGTCCCCAGAAGCCGGTCGCGGCGTCCTGGCGTATGCGCGCGGCAAGGAATATAAACCCGCCACTGCCCTGGTAACAGCTCAGCGCGACGGCAAGGGCTTCACGAGCTGGAAAGACCGCCAAATGGTGGTCGGCACCAACGATGCCTCCTACATTCTGGGCAAAGTGGCCGATCTGATCGGCATGCGAGCTTCCCGCCGGGCAGAACGCGCTCTCAGACAGTAGTCTTCAGGCCAAATACTGTTTCTTCCAGTTGATCCAGGCCGCCCTGAAAGAAGTGATCCTGCGCGTCGATCCAAACCAGTTGCTTGGGCTCGGCGATTCGCTCGAATAACGCCTCCATTTGGGGGACTGGCGCGAATTCGTCGCGGGTGCTCTGGATGAAAATCTTAGGTGACTGGCAGGATTCGAGAAACGCCGGATCGCCGTGCGCGGCAGGAAAGCCTGCCGCAATTAGCAGCGAGGCGCCGCCGGTGGTACAACCCAGGCCCAGAATAATGCGCGAGCCGAATGAGAAGCCCGCGAGCACGTAGGGCAAGCCGGGGAAGCGCGCGCGCAGCCAGTCGAGAGCGATGCGCGCGTCGTCGGCTTCACCTGCGCCGTGATCGTGTTCGCCCTGACTTGTCCCCACGCCGCGAAAATTGAAGCGCAGCACGGCGGCGCCGGAGCGACGCAATCCTCGCGCCAGGCGATAAACCACTTTATTGTGCATGGTGCCGCCAAACAGGGGATGCGGATGGCAAACCAGGGCGAGCGCGCGCGCCGGCGTTTCTTCCGGCTCCTCCAATAGCGCTTCGAGGGCGCCGGCCGGGCCTGCCAGCATCAGCGATTCGATGCGGCGCGCCACTTCAGTTAGTCCGGTAGTTGGTGAATTGCGTGTCGATGCCGAAATCGGTGTTGCGGAGGAGTTGAATGACCGATTGCAGAGTATCGCGGTCCTTGCCGCTGACGCGTACGAAATCGCCCTGGATGGAAGCCTGCACCTTGAGCTTGCTGTCCTTGATCTTCTTGACGATCTCTCGCGCCTTCTCGATGGGGATGCCCTGCTGCAGGGTAACCTCCTGCTTGACGCTCGAGCCGGCCGCCGGGATCACGGTGCCATAAGAGAGCCCTTTGAGCGGGACTTTTCGCTTCACCAGCTTCTGCTGCAGAATTTCGATGACGGCCTTCAGCTTGTACTCATCCTGGCTGGCCAGCTCGATCTTATTGTCCTTCTCTTTCAGCTCCACGGTGGATTTCGAGTCTTTCAAATCGTAGCGCGTCATAATCTCTTTCACGGCTTGCTGGATGGCGTTGGAGACTTCCGCCAAATCGATTTTCGAGACCAGGTCGAAACTGTTATCAGGCATATTTTAATCGTGGCCGGAAACGGCCTTGTGCGCTTGCTCTTCACGCGCGCCATCGAGGGCCAGTACGACTTTGTCGGTGACATTTTCGATGATGGCGATCATGGAGGCTTCGAGTGCCAGAATGACGGCGGCGCGAATCTGTTCCCGATCCAGTGGCGCGGGCGGCGCCGGTGGCGGCGGTGGCGGCGCGACAACGGGCGCGGCAATCGGCATGGGCGGCGTCTGGAGCGAACCCGCGGTTTCTTGCGGCGTCGAGGGCGCCACCGGTTGAACCAGCAGCGGCTGCACGGCGTCGATCAGCATGGATGCCTCGAAGGGTTTCTTGACGAAACCATCCGAGCGAACCTGGGCCGCGCGCGCCTGATCCAGGGGCACCAGCGGTCCGGCGGTGAGCACCACGCGCGTATTGGGATATTTGCCGCTGCCTTTTACGTAATCGCAAATTTCGTAGCCATTCCGGCTGGGCAGCGAGATGTCGGCCAGAACCAGGTCGGGCTCAATGTCTTTGAGCCGCAGCAGCGCGGTGTCGCCGTCGGTAACGGTGACGACTTCGAAACCTTCGTCACGCAGAATACGCTCGCCCATGCGCTGGGCGTGCGGGCTGTGATCGGCGAGCAGAATGCGGCTCATTGCTTGGTTTCACTGGGCGTAGCCGCGCTGGCCGGAGTTGCGGCCGGGGTCTTATCGGCAGCTTTCTTGTCTTTATTGTCTTTGGCCTTGTCCTTCTTCTTGCTAGGTCTGGCGGTGTGGTTGCCGGGCAGCGGCTGAGGCTTGTCGGCTGCGGCGGCACTGGCATCGGCAGGCTTACCATCGGCGCCGGCCGCCCCGGGAACAACCTGGCGCGCATCGGGTTTGGTATCGAGCAAAGTGGTATCCGTCACAGCCTGCACGGATACATCGGAAGTTCCCACCCCTGTGCGGCCGGCCGGCTGGGGCACGCTCACCGGAATGCCGGGCCGGATGCTGGTCATGGCCGGACTGCCGGATTTCGCGGCCATCTGCACATCGGGCGCGCGTTTGAGCACATCGAAGGCTCGGCTCATCAGGCTGGATTTGGTGCGGTTCTCCAGCTCGTACTTCATGCGCTCTAAAGCGGCGGCGTCGGCGGCGGGGATAGGCCGGTTCATGGCCTGTAGTTTTTTCTTGGACTCCTCGACGTGTTCGCTGAGCGGGTAGTCTTTCACGATGCGCGTGTAGGCGCTGGCGGCGCGATCTTCGAAGCGATCGCCCATGCGGCCGTAGGAATCGGCCAATTGCCAGAGCACTTCATCGGCCCCGCTGTAGAGCGGATATTGCTCCGAAAGCGATTGCAGCCGGTTGGCGGCGGCCGGAAAACTTCCCTTGTGGTGATAGAACGATCCGGTGCGGAACTCGCCTTCGGCGATCACTTCCTGAATATTGCGCAGCTTTTGCTGGGCGCCGGGAGCGAACTTGCTGTTGGGAAATTGCACCAGCAATTGCCGGCACTCGTCTTCGGCGCGTATCGCGTCATTGCGGTCGCGATCCGGTTTTTCCATCTGCTTGTAATGGATGTCGCAAACTTTTTCCTGGGCCTCGGCGGCTTCTTCCATGGTCGGGTAGAACAGGATGAAGTCCTTGTATTCGGCCTCGGCCTGCGCCATGCCGTGCGTTCCCCCCTCGCGGAACCAGCTGTCGGCGATCGCCAGCTTGGATTTCGCCAAAAACTCGCTGGTGTCGTAGGTGTTCATCAGCGTCTGCAGGGTGAGGCGCGCTACCTCGTACCGGCCGCGCTCGATATCGGCGATGGCCCGGTCGAACAGCACTTTATCCGGCTGCTGAGTATCCTTCGAGATGGGATTCTCGTACTTCTTGTGCATGCAGGAACTCAGCAGCATGACCGCCGCCACCAGCATGATTGCCAAATGCCAAGGATTTTTTTGAAGCTGCATGTTTTTATAGACCTATGATTGCGTTGTTAAATTTTGGATCGCGTTTGTTCAAACCTGTATCGCGGTCGCATCCCGCGCGATTTGCCGCATTTCGGCTACGGCGGCCGACGGATCGGAGGCGTGAAAAATCGACGACCCCGTAACGATCCAGTCACACCCCGCCCGTACGGCGTCGGCCAGATTCTGAGTCGTGATTCCGCCGTCGATTTCGATTTCCAGCGCCAGGCCGCGCTCCCTGCGTTGCCGGTCCAGCGTCCGGACTTTGTCCAGCACCGCCGGAATAAACTTTTGCCCGCCAAATCCTGGATTTACACTCATGATCAGCACGTAGTCGGCCACTTCTAACACTTCGTCCAGCGTAGCCACCGGCGTGGCTGGATTTATCACCACGCCCGCCAGCGCCCCCTCGCTTTGGATCAAGCGCAGAGTGCGGTGCAAGTGGCGGCAGGCTTCCTGATGCACCGAAAGCAGGTCGGCGCCGGCTGCGACAAAGGCCGGAATGTAGCGGTCCGGGTCCTCGATCATCAGGTGGACGTCCAGCTTGGCGCGGGTCACCTTGCGAACCGACTCCACCACCGGCGGACCGAGGGTCAGATTCGGCACAAAATGCCCGTCCATCACGTCCAGATGCAACATGGCCGCGCCACCGCGCTCCACGCGGGCAATCTCCTCAGCCAGCCGCGCAAAGTCGGCGGACAGCAGCGACGGAACGATTTGCAGCATGTTTCGGGCTCTTAAGATCTTACCACGCAGGCTGGCGGCTATAATTGGATCTCAGTGGACCTGGAAAAGACATTATTGCGCAAGGTCGGCGAGGCGATCCATCGCTTCAAGATGATCCGCGACGGTGACCGGGTAGCGGTGGCGCTATCAGGCGGCAAGGATTCGCTCACTCTGCTGGCGGCGCTGCGGCTATTGGAAAAACGCGCGCCCATTCAATTCTCGGTCTGCGCGTTTACCGTGGAGCAGGGGAAGTTTCTACGCCCCATCGAGCCGCTGGGCGAATATCTGAAGCAGCAAGGCGTCGACTGGACTTATTACCGCGATAAGCCTTCATTTCGGCTTTTGGAGGAACAGCCGGATCACGGCTGCGACCTGTGCAGCCGGTACCGCCGGCGGGCGGTTTATGAAATTGCCCGCGGCCTGGGAGCCAACGTCATCGCCTTTGGCCACACGGCCGACGACTTCTGCGAATCCCTGCTGCGCAACACGCTTTTCACGGGCAGGTTGAGCTCGCTGCCGCCGGTGACCCATTCCCGCAACCGCGATTTCCGCCTGATCCGCCCGCTGGTATTTGTGACCGAAGACATCACTGGCCGCTATGCGGAATCGTTGGGCGCGCCGATCGTCCCCTGCGGATGTTCCCAGCGCACCGGCACCGTCCGGCGGTCGTTGTGCGATATTTTTAGTGAACTGGAGCAGGAACATCCCCACCTCAAGGAAAACATCCTCTCGGCGATGGGCAACTTGAATCCTTCGCGGCTGCTCGATCTGCGCTATCTCGACCTGGACGGCGAGTCAGCGGCGGGCCAAGAGCCGGCGGAGCTTTTCTCGATTGTCGGCCAGGACGCAACCGAACTGTAACCAAATTGTCATCGAGTTGATTAAGATAGGGAACTGCCCGTGAGAGCAGCTTGCCTATGAAACTGATGCCGCGCGATGAGAAATTCTTCTCGCTATTTCTCAGCCAGGTGGAATTGATTTGCGAAGCAGCGCGCCTGCTGCTGGATGGCGTCAAGGCCGGCCCGTCGCGGCTGGCTTTGGTCGCGACCGAGATTCGGAGTCTCGAGCACCAGGGCGACGAAGTGATCCACGAGATCTTCACCAAGCTGAACCAGACTTTCATCACGCCGCTCGATCCGGAGGACATCCATTCGCTCTCGACGGCTCTGGACGATGTTTTGGATGGCATCGAAGACGCCGCGCATCGCATGGTGGCGTACCGGCTCGATCCTATAACCGGCACGGTGGTGGAACTGGCCGAGGTGATCTATTCGTGTAGCCGGGTGCTGCAAAAAGCCATGGAAGCGCTGGACAACAAAAAGCCGGTGCTCGAGCACTGCATCGAGATCAATCGACTGGAAAATGAGGCCGACATCCTGGTCCGCAGCGCGGTGGCGAACCTGTTCGACAACGAAAAAGACGCCATCCAGCTCATCAAACTGAAAGAGATCTACGAACTGCTGGAAAACACCACCGACCATTGCGAGGACGTGGCGGACGTGCTGCAGAACGTCGTGGTGAAGAATAGCTAGCCGGATGTCGACCCTCACTTTGGCGGCATTGATCATCGCCGTAGCGCTCATTTTCGACTACATCAACGGGTTTCACGACGCGGCGAATTCCATCGCGACCATCGTGGCGACGCGCGTCCTGACGCCGCTGCAGGCGGTGGCGTGGGCGGCGTTCTTCAACTTCATCGCCGCGTTCTCATTCGGCACCAGCGTGGCCACCACCGTGGGCAAGGGCTTCGTCGATTTGCAGATCGTGACGCCGTACGTGATTTTGGCTGGACTGACGGGGGCGATCGTCTGGGACTTGATCACATGGTGGCTCGGGCTGCCGACCAGTTCTTCGCATGCGCTTATCGGCGGTTACGCGGGAGCCTGTGTGGCGCGCGCGATATACGTTTACGGGTGGAGCGGTGGGCTGCGAGGGCTCATCGCCGGCAAGTGGCCCACGACGCTGCTGTTCATCGTGCTCTCGCCGCTGATCGGATTTCTGCTGGCGTACATGCTCATGAGCGCGGTGTACTTCCTGTTCCGGAAATCGACTCCGGCCAAGATGGACTTCTATTTCCGCAAGCTGCAACTGGTCTCGGCGGCGCTGTTCAGCTTCGCCCACGGCTCCAATGACGCGCAGAAGACCATGGGCATTGTGACCGGCGTCTTGTTCGCCTCCAAATATATCGAGACTTTTTACGTTCCGGTGTGGGTGATTTTCGCTGCTCACGCCGCCATTGGCCTGGGAACGTTAAGCGGTGGATGGCGTATTGTGCGGACCATGGGCGGGCGGATCACCCGTTTGAAGCCCCGGGGAGGATTTTGCGCCGAGACGGCGGGGGCGATCGCGATTTTGCTGCCCACATGGCTGGGCCTGCCGGTTTCGACCACACACGCGATTGCGGGCTCAATTGCCGGCGTGGGAACCTTTCACCGTGTGAAGGCCGTCCGCTGGGGACTCGCGGAGACGATCGTGTGGGCGTGGATATTGACCATTCCGGCGTCGGCGGCGATTGCGGGGCTGGCGTTCGTGGTGATCCGGGCGCTGGTGGCGGGGGCGTAAGGTAGGTAGTGCCTAATGTGCTTTGAAGCTTGATCGGCGAGGCCGCCTGTCTTGCCGACATTGGTTTTGCGTGCGTGTTAGGGTGAATGAGGTCCAACCACGATGAACCGGGTTATGCCTTCATTCGCAGGGGCGGCTCTGGGCTTTGTCTCGCTAGCGACGGCAATCGGATTTATTATCGATGCACCGCGTCTGTTGATTCTTTATTTTCACCACGCCGAAACCACCGGGCGCATCGTCCGTGTCATTCCGAATAGCCACGGCCTCACCGAGATTGCGTATTCTGTTGACGGCACCCCATACAAGCGCAGCGTGCCATTCTATTGGGTCTCTGACGCCCATACTCAGGGCGAATCCGTTCGGATTTACTATGATCCGAACGATCCGTCGGTTGCCTCGGCCGCACCCGCCGATCAGATACTGACAGGGCAACTCCCGTCTTGGATCGGTGGGTCGGTGCTCGGTTCCGTCTTTGGTGCCATTGCTGCACGGAACATCGTTCGATATCTGCGCCAAAAGCCGTCACCAAACTGATCAAACACACCGTCGCGCGCATGGTGGCGCGGGCACAATTTCTATCAACACACCTTTCAGCCACTGTCCAGGGTACTCGACAACGGACGTAATTGTATATTATATATAAGTGACAGGCTCCCATGAAAAAGATGGCCGACATTCAGTCGGAGCTCGAACGCAGCCTCTCTGCGCCCACCAGCCCCCTTCAGCCGTTGACTCCAAGCGGACATCGTGTGCGCGTGACGATTGTCGATAAGACGAAAAATCGCAAAGTTCGGAGTGACAAATCCGCGGATGAATGGTCGACGGCAAACGAGATTCGCATCTCGTTTGAGCCCGGCCGCGCTCCGGACCCCCCTGCCGCAAAACGCACGACGGTGCAACGCTCACTAGCCGATGTGGTGCGGGCTTTGGATCGCGCCGAATCCACGCCGGGCTATGATTTTGTCGCGCTGAAGTGGTTTCGCGATGCGGTTCTCACTTTGGGCGGTTTTGACTGGGCGGCGGATGAGTCGTCGAGGCATGCCGTGCTTAAGGACGCGATCGACAAGCGGTTGATCCTTACCGGAAAGGCGCCCAACCCCAAGGCCCCACAGTTTCCCGTGACCTCCATCCGGTTGAACCGTCTGGTTCCGGAAGTCAAGGCGATTCTGGGAACCAAGCCTGCGGCGAGCCCGGAGTTCGAACCCGTCACAATCCGGGGCGAGAATCTCTCGACGACAATCCTGCGCGAAAGACGCTGAATCTTGGCCCTCTACTTCCTGGAGACCAGCGCCCTGGTGAAGTTGTATGTTCGCGAGCCGGGCACCGATAAGCTGCTGCGGCTCGCTGGGCGGGAAGCGAGCCACAGATTGGCGGTGCTCCCCCTGGCGCGGGTGGAGTTTCACTCGGCCATTCGTCGGCGTGAGCGCTCGGAGGATATCGACGGAGGCAATGCGCGGCGTCTCCTCAGCCGCTTCGAACAGCACCTTGAGAGCAAGTTCGTGCGCGTCACTTTGAATGACGCCGTGATGGAGATGGCGTGTACTCTGCTGGATCGCCACCCGCTGCGTGCCTATGACGCCGTCCAACTGGCGGGCTGTCTGGCGTTGAAATCGATGTCCGGCAGCGATGAGCCTGTGTTTACTTGCGCCGACCGGCAGCTGTTAGCGGCAGCGGAAGCGGAAGGCCTAGCGGGTTTGGATCCTGCCGCGTGAGTCTTCAGGACGGGACCGTGAGCGGCTCTTCCAGAGCAAACGTCAGCGGCGTCTCGGCGGGAAGCGTAATGTGCTTCTTCCCCGTAGCGGCGGCGCCTCCGGTTCCAGCCGCGGCGCCGGCGCCAGCCCCGATCAGCGCGCCGGCAGGACCGCCGGCTACAGCGCCCAGCGTGGCGCCCAGTCCGGTTCCGCCGCCAATCAATAGCATATTGCGCTTCTTATGCGAGCGCGACGTGCGGTTGCTGGCCGAGGTATCGATCGGATACGTCACGCCGTTTAGGTCGAGCGAATCCAGAGTCAGGCCGAGCACCGCGCGTCCCTTCAGGCGTCCCGAATCCTTGGCGGATGTGACGTGCCCGTGGAAAGCGGTCCCTTTCGGAACCACAACTTTTTCTCCCTGAACGATGGGCTGGTCAAGCGTTGCGGTAAATTTGTCTCCCGCCCGGTTCCGGCTGGTGCTTAGCGATTCGACCAGTCGGACCTGGATGCGCGTGCCGGCGGGGACGGTGATATTTGCGGCCTTGGGCGGGCCGAGCAGTGAAGGCCTGGGCGGAACTTCTCCCGGCTGAGCGGCGGCGGCCGCAGACTCGGGCAGCGGGCGGCTGGAGCAACCAACCAGGAGCAATAAACCTGCGAATAATGCATACCAGCGGTACATAGAACCGGCCTCCCCTGACACCCCCAGCAAGAAACTCGCCAAAAGCTAAGTGCTTGTTAGTGGGAAAGTTCTCCAGCCAGAACAGAAAATATTACACGGGAAGAGCTACGGCGGAGCTTCAATACGTCGCCCGGCCGCCGCTCGCGTCATAGCACTGGCCGGTAACAAACGAGCAATCGGGACTGGCCAGAAAATGCACTACGGCCGCGATCTCCTCGGGCTTGCCGGTGCGCCGCATGGGGATGCGCTCGGTCATGTAGTCCACTTGCGCGGACGTCAATTGATCCAGAATGCGGGTGCGGATGACGGCCGGGGCGACGGCGTTGATGCAAATGCCTTCGGTTGCGACTTCCTTGGCAATCGACTTGGTGAACCCGATCACGGCGGCCTTGGTGGCGGAATACCCGGACATATTCGGGTTGCCCTCCTTGCCGGCGATGGAGGCGATGTTGACGATGCGGCCGTACTTGCGCGAACGCATGTGCGCAATCACCGCCCGCGAGCAGTGGAACACGCCCAGCAGATTGACGGCAATGATCTGGCGGAAATCTTCATCGGTCTGCTCCCAGAGCGGGGCGGCTTTACCGGCAATGCCGGCATTGTTCACCAGAATGTCGACGCGGCCGGTTCGGGCGACAACCGCGGCCACGGCGGCGTCGGCGGAGCCGGATTGGGTGATGTCGAGGGTCACGGGGAAGGCCGTGCCGCCGATGGCGCGGGCCACTTGCGCCGCGCCCTCGCCGTTCAGATCGCCGATTGCGACTGTGGCTCCGGCGCCCGCCAGACGCCGGGCGATGGCTTCGCCGATACCGGTAGCTGCGCCGGTGACGATTGCCGTCTGGCCGGTCAGGTCGAGAAACATGTGGGTCTCCAGGCTAGTCTTCGCGAACCACTTGCACCGTAATCTGCGCGTTGACGTCGCGGTGCAGGCGCACGGTAACGGGATGGTCGCCCAGCTGGCGGATCGGCTCTTCGAGCAGAATCTTGCGCCGGTCGACGGTAAATTTTAGCTTCTCGAGGCCCTCGGCGACGTCCTTGGAGGTGACTGAACCGAAGAGCTGATCGTTGTCGCCGGCCTTCTGCTTGATGACGACGACCACGCCGTTCATCAGCTTGGATAAATCCTCGGCTTCGCCCTGCAGCTTGGTCTCGCGCCGCAGATGCGCCTGGCGCTCCTGCTCGACAATCTTCTTGTTGGATTCGGTGGCCGCGACGGCCAGCCGGTTGGGCAATAAAAAGTTGCGCGCGTAGCCGGCGGTGACTTTCACCACCTGGCCGCGCGAGCCCAGTTTCTCGACGTCTTCCCTGAGAATGATTTCCATAAAAATCTCCTGTTACACGCTGGACGCAAAAGGCAGCAGCGCGATATTGCGCGCCTTCTTGATGGCGTCGCTCAGCCTGCGCTGATGAGGCGCGCAGACGCCGGAAATGCGCCGCGGAACGATTTTCCCGCGCTCGGCGATGAACGCGTTGAGCATGCGGACGTCCTTGTAGTTGATATCGTCGATGCGCTCGACGCAAAAGCGGCACACTTTCTTGCGCCGGAAATATTGCTTCTTCTGGGTGACGACGGCTTTGTCTCCACCGGTGGGCCTTTGCCCCGCGCTGCCTGGTCTTCCTCTCATTTCGGCCATGATGATCTCCTTATTCCGCCACCGGCTCACCCAGCATCTGCTGGGCTACCGAGGGCTGGGGCGCGGCGGGGGCGTGGGCGGCTTTGTGGCGCGCCCGTTTTTCCCGGTGCTTCTTGCGCTTATCCAGGCGCTTCATGGTCTGGTCGATGCGCACGGTCAGGAACTTGATGACCAGGTCCGAAACGCGCAGGCGGCGCTCGAATTCTTTCACCGCATCCGGGCCGGAGTTGAACTGGAACAGCACGTACGCGCCTTCCTTGTACTTATCCACGCGGTAGGCCAGACGGCGCTTGCCCCACTTTTCCGCCTTGTCGATGGTGCCGCCGGCGGTGGTGACAATGGTTTTCATCTGCTCGATCAACTGATCGGTTTCTTCCTCGGTTGCATCCGGCTTGACGATAAACAGCTCTTCGTAAATCCTCATTCTTCCTCTGTCTTTGAGCCTTGGGCGCGACGATTGTAAATCGTCATGGACTTTGCGACGCCTTCAGCAATTATGGAACCCACTGCTTCAGCCCCACGGGCCACCAGTTGGTCCGATTCCTTCCGTTGCGAGCGGCGGATGGGCGCTAAAACATACGCCGCTCCATCGCTCACGGGATGCCCGGGACTCACTCCCAGACGAACTCGCGTAAACTCCTTGGTACCCAGGCTCGAAATTACCGACTGCACGCCGTTATGCCCGGCCGAGGAGCCCTGGGGCTTAATCTTAATCTCGCCCCACGGCAGATCCAGTTCATCGTAAACCAGGATCAGGTCTGCCGCCGTCAGCGAGTGTTTCTCCATCAGCGGCTTAATCGAGCCGCCGCTCAAATTCATAAACGTCTGCGGCTTGGCCAGCATCACCGGCTGTCCGGCGATTGCCCCCAAACCCATCAGGGCCTGCGAATCCTTGCGCGTGACCCGAATGCCATGCATTTCAGCCAGCTGGTCGATCACGCGGAACCCCAGGTTGTGAGGCGAATTTTCGTACTCCTCACCAGGATTGCCCAGGCCGGCCACAAGGAACATGCAAGATTACTTCTTCTTGCCCTTGGCGTCGGCGGCAGGCTCCTCCTCCTCCTTCTTGCCCTTCTTGATGACTTCGGGCTCGGCGGGAGTTTCCCCGGCCACAGGCGCGGCGGCATCCGCCGTGGCGGCCGGCGCCACTTCTTCGACCACCTTCACCACCACCACATGGGCGATCACCGCTTCGGGCGGGCTCAGCAGCTTCATCGAACCGGTCAAAACAATATCGCCGGCGCGCTGGCTTTGGCCGATCATGAGTTCGGTGACGTCCACCGTGAAGTGCTCCGGGATCTCGTCCGGCAGGCATTCGATTTCAACTTCGCGCGCCACCACTTCGAGCAAGCCGCCCTGCAACTTGATGCCTTTGGCTTCCCCGTGTGTGACTACGGGGACGGACACGCGGATGCGCTTGGTAAGATCGATGCGCTTCAAGTCCACGTGCAGCAGGTTGCTGCGGATCGGGTCGTACTGGCCATCGACGACCATGACCGGTGTGGTCTCGATGCCTTCGACGCTGAGATTGAAAATCGTGTTATGCCCGGTCTTGCTGCGCAGAATTTTCTGAATGCTCTTAGGATCGACGGAAATGGCTACCGCGTCCTTGTAAGCTCCGTAAAGCACGGCCGGGACCATGCCCGCGCGCCGTGTGCGCCGGGCTGCGTTCTTTCCGCGGGTAGCGCGCGGCTCCGCGGCAACTGTAACTTCCGTTCTCATTGCATCTCCTTATACGGGCAGGCAAGTCCGAAAAAGCGTTTCAACGAAGACGCTCGCTTGACGTGGGTTGCGTAGCCCGGTTCTTAAATTCAAACAAACAGAATACTGACTGAAGTCTCCTCGTGGATGGATTGCACGGCCCTGGCCAGCAGCGGCGCAATCGACAATTGGCGGATCTTGCTCATCTTCCGCGCCTCGGCCGATAGCGGTATCGAATTGGTAACGACCACTTCCTTAATGGGCGATTTTTCTATGCGCTCGAGCGCCGGTCCGGAAAGCACGGCGTGGGTGGCGCAGGCCGACACGCTCGCGGCCTTATGATCCAGCAGCGCTTGAGCGCCCTTTACCAGCGTGCCGGCGGTGTCGATCAGATCGTCCACCATCAAACAATTTCGGTCCTTCACCCGGCCGATCACATTCATCACTTCGGCTACGTTGGCTTCCTCGCGCCGTTTATCGATGATGGCCAGGGGCGCGTTCAAGCGCTTGGCGAACGCGCGAGCCCGCTCAACGCCGCCGGCATCGGGCGAGACCACGGTCAGATTCGGTATCTCGAGCGGCTTGAAATAGTCGATCATCACCGGAGTGCCGAACAAGTGGTCGACCGGGATATCGAAAAATCCCTGGATCTGGGCGGCATGCAAATCGAGCGTGAGCATGCGGTCGGTTCCGGAAGCCTCGATCAGGCTGGCCACGAGTTTGGCAGAAATCGGAACGCGCGGCTTGTCCTTGCGATCCTGCCTGGCGTATCCGTAATAAGGCAGCACGGCGGTAATGCGCTCGGCGGAGGAAAGCTTGAGCGCGTGGATCATGAACAACAACTCCATGATGTGGTGATCTACCGGCGTGCAAGTGGGCTGGACGACGAAGACATCCGCACCGCGGACGTTTTCCTGAATCTGGATATTGTTTTCGCTGTCGGAAAACGCCTTTACCTGGGCTTCGGCCAGCTTGACGCCGAGGTTATGGCAGATTTCGACGGCCAGCGGGCGGTTGGCGCTGCCGCTGAAGATTTTGATGCGGTCGGGATTCATCGCGCGTATCGGCTTTGGGGCGGCCATAGGCTCTGGTTCACATGTTCTCGCAGCCGTTGACGCCACACGGCGCGATAACGCGCCCGGCTTACGAACCGAATGGGAAAAACTCGCTCCTCCTTTATCCGCTCCATGGCGCCAGCGGTTTGTGCGCCCGTCGCAAAGAGTCCAAAGACCGCGGAACCGCTTCCGGTCATCATCGCGGGTCTGGCGCCCAGTCTCCACAGGCGCTGCTGTAACGCTTTCAACTGAGGATGCTGCTCGAAGACGACTGTTTCGAAATCGTTAACGCCCGCCGCCGAATCCCCGGTCCCGGTCAGCGCGCGGCCCAACGTCCATACAGCCGACTGGAAACTAACCATTTTATTTTGTTGGGATTCCATTGTCAAACGAGGGCTCAGCCGCAGGTACGCGTCGGCGGTCGAAACATGGACTCGCGGAGCTACTACAATGCCGGTGCGAGCGCTGCTATCGGGCAGCGGATAGAGTTCGGTGCCGCGCCCCACGCCGGACGCCATTCCGCCAATCAGGAAGAACGGAACGTCGCTGCCTAAGTCGGCTGCCATGCGCATGAGTTGTTCAATGGGGATGCGGCGGCGGGCGAGCACCGGCAAAGCCAACAGCACGGCAGCCGCGTCGGAAGAGCCTCCGCCGAGGCCTGCGCCCATCGGGATTTGCTTGTCCAGGTGAAATTCCACCCGCGCGGCAATGCGCAGCGCATCCATACATTGTTGTGCCGCGCGCTCAATCAGGTTGCCGGATATTTGCACGTTGCCTTCGACCGCGATTTGGGTGCGGCGCGCCGGCGTGAAGGCGATATCGATCTGGTCAGCCAGCGAAATGGTCTGAAAAATCGTGCGCAGCTCGTGAAATTCATCCGGACGGCGATGGAGGACGCGCAAATCCAGATTGATCTTGGCGAAGGCGCGCACGCGGGCGGACTGGGTGCGGCTCATTGGTCGTACTGGACCAGCGAAAAGACGTCGTGCCCGGCTAGCTTCTCGCGTCCGCCCAGAAAGGTAAGCTCTACGGCGAAGCCGAGCCCCGCTACGACGCCTCCGCAGTCTTCCACGAGCTGGGTGACCGCCACAGCCGTTCCGCCGGTGGCCAGCAGGTCGTCGACGATCAGCACCTTCTGTCCGCGCTCGACCGCGTCCTTGTGCATTTCGAGGCTGTCGGAGCCATATTCCAGCAGATAGCTGACGCGCAGAGTTTCCCATGGCAGCTTTTTCGGTTTGCGGACGGGAATGAAGCCCACGCCGAGCGCATAGGCGAGGGCGGAAGCGAAGATGAATCCGCGCGCCTCGATGCCGATGATGACGTCGATCGCGGCATTGGCATAGTGATCCTTGAAAGCATCGGTGACGCGGCGCAGGCCCTGCTTATTTTGAAGCAGAGTGGTGATGTCATAGAACAGGATGCCGGGCTTGGGAAAATCGGGGACTTCGCGGATCAGCGATTTGAGATCGTTCATCAGGCCTCAATGGAAAAAGCATCGTATTGTTGCACGGCGGCATCCTGCTCTTCAACACCGCGCACGTCGGCGAAACGCGGACCTTTCGAAAGGCGTCCGGCGAGTTCGGATAGTTGCTCGGCGCGGCCCACGGCGTACACTTCCACGCGGCCATCGTCTAAACTGCGCGCATAGCCGGTGACGGCGAGCTCGCTTGCGACCCTCTGAGCGAAGTACCGAAAACCCACGCCCTGCACGCGGCCGCGCACGAAAAAACGCTTCGCAATTACCGCCGCGCGTGCCATGGGAGTTCGAGAATAGCACTAAGTGATGGGCTTGATGCGCCTGCCCAGGAGGTAAACCAGGATGAATCCGGTAGTAAAATTCTGCGAGAGAATTTCGACCGAATGGTAGAAGCGCAGCGGAACGGGCCAGTGGTAATAGGCTACCAGCGGCGCCAGGCCGCCGCCGACCCAGAGGACAAGGCCAATCAGGATCGCCATGTAAAATTTTTTCAGCCGAAGGCCGGCGATCAGCGGCAACATCGTCAGAATGTAAATCAGCGAACGGAGCAGTTGAAGTTTGAACAGCAGCGGATTTTCAGGGAGTTTCAGATTCAGGCCGTAGGCCGGGTCCAAATAGTAGGGGCCGGTGAAGCGAAACGCAATCGCGCCGAAGACGAAATAGGTGAACACGTAGAAAATATCCGCTAACGCAAAGCGCCAGATCCAGGAAATCAGGTGGCGGCTCTGGAATAGGGCGCGAAGGTCGGACTGCACGGTGGCGTCCTCTACTCGCGGCGGGAACAGGCGGGCGACGATCCAGGCCATGATCAGCGCCTGAAAGAAGCCGGCAACCCCCGACGTCACGATTCGGCGCAGCGGCCAGTCGATGAAGTAATAGGCTTCGAGGTGGGTGCTGAAGGTTTGCACCGTGAAGATAGTGGCCCACAGAACGGCGGCGCGCTGCTGGAACGGCCAAGGCAATCGCTGGGCCGCCGGTCCGAATACGAGCACGAGAAACAGAGTTCCCAGGAATTTGCTGGCGAAGCCCTGGAGGGTTGGATGCTCACCGCCGGCGAAGGCGTAGAGTTGATCGGCCAGAGCCCACGCCACAGCGATGGCCGCGCTGCGTAACAGCACTTGCCAGGAATTCACGTCCGTTCCAACCCGATACAAAACAGCCGGATTTCGGCCGCCAGGATTTTCTGTGTTTGGTGGAATGGCGGTCCTTCGACGGCCCACACTCCGACCAACCCCAGGTGAATCGTCTTGAAAAGCGGGACCAATTCCGAAGGTGAAAGCGCCTTGCGGATCATGCCGCGTTCCTGAAGAGTTTGAAACAGTTTCAGCAAAGGTGGATCGATGATGGCTTGCAGCTCTTCGACGTATGGCAGAAAGGATTCGCGGCGGCCATACATTTGCGCCAGAAAGACGCGGACGAATTCGAGGTACGGCGCTTTCAAGCGGAATTGAAATCGCAGAAAGGCAACCAGAATTGATTCGAGCGAGCCCTGGGTGGAAGCTAGGCGGATTGCGCGAGTCTGGATCTTGCGCTCCAGTTCGATCATGAACGCAACGACAATGTGTTCCTTGGTTTCGAAATAGTTGTAGATGGTGCCTTTGCCCACGTCGGCAGCGGCAGCGATTTCGTCGACCGTCGGCCCATCGATGCCGCGGCGGGAGAACATGGCGATCGCGGTTGCGATGATGCGCTGGCGGGTGGCGGCCTTCTTACGCTCTCTGCGCGGCCGCCGTATAGTGACCATAGTCGTAAATGACTATAGTCATATTT
>JACPNO010000016.1 GCA_016185465.1 Candidatus Solibacter usitatus | reverse complement strand
TGGAATCATTCAGGTAGGCGTCGCCAGCCAGCGTTTGGCCGGTAATAGCGAAACGCACGCCATCGCGGGCATCTTCCTGCAGAGTTGATTTAATGTAGAGGGAAAAGGCCATGTCGAAGACCAGGAAGATCAGGCCGAACATGATGAGAGTGACTAGCGCTCCCTCGATAGTTTCACTGCCCCTTTGGCGCCCGCGGGCGTCTTTTGTTCCGGGGACAGAACGCGATATGTTGTAATTCGGATGCATTCTGGTCCAATTGTGGAAGGAAAAAAAATCGAAATCAAGAAATTCGTTCCGAAATCAGAACAGACTGCGCCTGGTATACTGCGAACTCTCGGGATTATCGGGTATTTGGATCGGGTATTATCCCGATGTCCGGCAGCTATTCCGGTTCGGGAGCTCTATTTTGCTTCCATTACGAGAACGTTCTTTATGCCGGATCGGGCAAAGATGGGCTCGCGAAAGGCCTCGATGGGGTAGCGCCCGGTGATCAACGCTCGTAAAGCCTTGGGCCAGCGGCGGTTAAAGGTTTTGAGGTCGTCAATGGCTGCCTCAAAAGCATTGTGTCCGGCGTTCACTGTGCCCACGATCACTTGATTCTTCAGCACCATATTGCGCATGAGCAAATCGGTGTCGATCGTAATCGGATCACCATGTTTGGGTACGCCGGTAAATACAAATATGCCGTTGGCGCCCAATACCTGCGCCACTTCGAACGCTAATTGAGACGCCCCCAGCGCCTCATAAACCACGTCGATATTCCCCATTTTGGCCGCCAATTGCGCAACGGTCATTTCCTGGGATGAAATGTACCTGGCCCCGAAGGACTCGGCCAGATCGGCCTTGATATTGGGTGTGCGCGATCGCGAATAGATGTAAGTATCGTAGCCGCCGTTGACCAGCGCCATGGCGCCCAGCAAGCCCACCGGCCCGGCGCCCAGCACCAGCGCGCGGTGACAGCCGCGCGGCGGGGCGCCGCCACCCGGCGTGAGGCCCCAGGGCAGCCGCTGCTGGATGACCTGTATCTGCATCAGAGTCTTTTCGGCGATGGTCAGCGGCTCGACCAGAATGCCGACATCGCGCAATTCCGGCGGCACCAGGCTGAGAAATTCCGCGGCTTCCACCACGAATTCGGTCATGAATCCGTGCTGGCTGCGAATGCCGCGTTCCGTGAAATCGCCCGAATAGCAGAAGTCCTGACGGCCGGCGCGGCAGGCCACGCAATCGGCGTGCGTGCAGGGCCGCCGCACCGAGGGCACCACCAGATCGCCCGGCTTGAATCCGGTGGAGCCGCCTTCCACCACTTCGCCCAGCGATTCGTGCCCCAGCACCAGGTATTCCGAGCCTTCAGGCGGAGTGCCGTACTCGAAATCGCAGATCTCGCGATCGGTTCCGCACACGCCCACCTGCAGCACGCGGATTTTGACTTGCTCAGGCGAAGTGATGTTTGGCTCATCGAAAGAAACCAGCTCCACCGTCCGCTTTCCCGGAAATACCCCAACCGCTTTCATGCTTGCGCCTTTCTGCACTCGTCGCAGGGACAAATCTTACGAAAATGTTCAAACGAATAAATGCCCGTGCCATGGCCGTCGCTCCACAGGATGCGGATGGCGTAATTGCCCACCGGCTCGACGCTCTGCATTTTGAGCGCGGGTTTATACATCTGGAAAGGCCCGGAAGCAGGGGCTTCAGGCACCCTCGGCGGCGTCCCGTGGGCTCCGGTACAGGTGGCGCAGGGGCAATGGTCGCGTAAATAAACCAGACCGTAGGCGCTCGCGTGGCCGTCTTTCCAGTCGATTGAAATCCCCTTGGATTTCGAAATGGCAATGTGTTCGGGATCGGTGGACGCCATGTCAGTTGAGCATGCGCTCTACGTCGCGAATCCCGGAAATGCGGCGCATCGCGGCCACCAGCTTTTCCAGCTGTTTTTTGTCGCGCACATCGACCGTCATTTCGATCAGCGCGCCATCGGTATTGGCGTGGGATTCGGTCCGGGCTTCCAGACTGCGGATGTTGGTGTTATCCGAAGAGAGTATGGAGGTGATCTGGGCCAGCAGGCCGGGGCGGTCGTCGGTATGCACCATGATCTTGACCGGGAACGGGTCGGCGGTATTGCGGGCCCATTCGACGTCGATCTTGCGCTCCACCTCGTACATCAGATTCTGGACGTTGGGGCACATTTTGGAATGCACGGCCACGCCCTTGCCGCGGGTGACATAGCCCACGATGGCGTCGCCGCGGATGGGATTGCAGCATTTGGCGCGATACACCATCAGGTCGTCGACGCCGCGCACTTTGATGACCGCGTCGCCATCGTCGCGGCTGGGCGGGCCCTGGGCCGGGGTAGTTTCCAGGGCGCCCTGAGCCGGTGTAGCTGCCTCGTCCGCCTCTCCGGCAAAATGCTCGGGCGCTATTTTCTGCAGCGCCTGCCGGGCGGACATTTTGCCATATCCCAGCCCGGCGTAAAGGTCCTCGATCTTGGCGTACCCGTAGTCGCCGGCGGCGCGCTGCAGCTCCTCCTCGCCGATCTTGCTGAGCTGCACGCCCAGGCGGCGGGCCTCTTTCTCCAGATACTTCTGCCCGATCTCGATGGCTTTGGTGTGCTCGTTGGCGTTGATCAGGTGCTTGATCTTGTTGCGCGCCCGCGCCGTTTTCACCAGCGCCAGCCAGTCTTTGCTCGGCTGATGGCCGGGCTGAGTCAGAATCTCGACAATGTCGCCGTTGCGCAGGGTATAGCGCAAAGGCACGATGCGCCCGTTCACTTTGGCGCCGGCGCAGGCCTGGCCTACCTCGGAGTGAATGGCGTAGGCGAAGTCGATGGGCGTGGCGTCGCGCGGAAGCACGATCACGCGACCGCGGGGCGTGAACGTGTACACTTCGTCCGGGTAGAGGTCCACTTTCAGGGTGGACATGAATTCGCCGGGGTCTTGAACGTCGCTCTGCCACTCCACCAGGTGGCGCAGCCAGGTAATCTGCTGCTCGTCGGCGGCCGGGCCTTTGCGGCCTTCCTTGTATTTCCAGTGCGCCGCAATTCCTTCCTCGGCGATGCGGTGCATTTCCTCGGTCCGAATCTGCACTTCGAAGTGGCGGCCTTCCGGGCCGATCACCGACGTGTGCAGGGACTGGTACAGATTGGGGCGGGGAATGGCGATGAAGTCCTTGATACGCCCCGGAATCGGCCGCCATTCGTTGTGGATGACGCCTAAGGCGCCGTAGCAGTTCTTGACCGAATCGGTAACGATGCGCAGGGCGAGCAGATCGTACACCTGGTCCATATTGATCTTCTGGCGCTTCATCTTCTGATAAACCGAATAGGCGCGCTTGACGCGCCCGTCAACGCGCGCGGGAATGCCTTCCCGCCGCAGCTCGGCTTCCACCGTCCGGCGAATTTTTTGCAGAAATGCTTCGCTGGTCTCGCGATGGGTTTCGATGGTTTTCGAAATTTCGGCGGAAGCTTCCGGATCGAGATGAAGAAAGGCCAGGTCTTCCAGCTCGCCGCGCATCTTGCCCATGCCCAGGCGGTGAGCGATAGGGGCGTAAATCTCGATGGTCTCGCGCGCGATCCGCTCCCGCCTCTCGGCCTGCGGGATATGGCCCAGGGTGCGCATATTATGCAGCCTGTCGGCCAGCTTGACGATGATCACGCGCAGGTCGTTGACCATGGCCAGCAGCATCTTGCGGAAACTCTCAGCCTGCCGGTCTTCGGCCGAGAAGAAATCGAGTTTGCTCAGTTTGGTGACGCCATCCACGCAGCGCGCCACTTCCTCGCCGAAGGCCTTGCGGACCTCTTCGACGGTGACGCTGGTATCCTCCACCACGTCGTGCAGCAGGCCGGTTTCCAGGCTCACCACGTCCATGCGCATGTCCGCCAGGATGTGGGCGACCATCAGCGGGTGGATCATGTACGGCTCGCCGGATTCGCGCGTCTGCAGCTTGTGGTGCTGGCTGGCGAAGCGAAAGGCCTTTTCCAACGGGGCGAAATCGTCGCGCGGACGGGCTTCGCGCGCCTTGGCCTCGAGCTCGGCGAAGAGCTGGTCTACCGGCGATGCGGTTACGTCGGGGGGCACTGATTCAATTGTATACGTGGGGCAGGTCCCCGACCTGCCTCGGAGAACTTTAGAGTGAAGGGACGAAAGGGCAGGCCGGGGACCTGCCCCAGGTCGTCTACTTGTCGGCGGTGATACCGCTGGAGGTCGGCTTGCGCTCGGCCTTGATCTTCTTGGTTTGCATCGCCTGCTGAACCCAGTTGTCGGCCACTTCGATGTCTTTCTTGTACTGCTCGGGACTGTCGTCCAGGTCGGCGCGCTCGCGGATGAGCAGATTCATGTAGGCCATCGCGGAGTCATACTCTTTGTCGAGTTCCAGCGCCTTCTGCAGATTCTTGAGGCCTTCTTCGATGACCGGCGAGTACTGCGTGCGCAACTCCTCGCGGACTTTCTTGTCCTTGATTGGACCGGGATCTTCGGTCTTCATCCCCAGCTTGGCGCGCGCTTCCGCCCAGGGGCGGAACCATTTGGTCCAGGCAATCACGCCGAGCGTGTAATAGCCGTCGGCGTTCTTGGGATTCAGCTCAACCGATTTTTTGTACCAGACTTCGGCTTCGTCCCATTTTCGCTGGTTGAAATACAGCGACGCGATGGACTGAGTGGCAATGTCGTTCTTGGGATCCTGCTCCAGCACCTTATTGAATTCTTTGAACGCATGCTCGGCGTGCTGGGCGTTCTCCGGCGATTCGGCGCCCGGAATGTACTGGCTGTAATAGGCCATAGCCAGATACAGGCGCGCAGTGGCGAAGGTGGGATCGAGCTGAACGGCCTCTTCGAACCGTTCGACGGCGGCGGCGTACTGGGCATTCTTGTAAGCCTGGACGCCCTTGTTTAGATTGTCGCGGGCTTTGAGTTTTTCGCATCCGGTGGAGAGCAGCGAGAAAGAAGCCAGCGCCAAAATCCACCTTCGCGGTCATCAATCCTACCCGGTCGATGCCCACGCCATGGGCGATATCAATTGCCGTCGCCACAAAACGGTATTCCAGATCCGGATCACCTTTGACGAACACCAGGCGTTCGGCGCGCGTTTTGAAGATCTCCTCCAAACGCGGCCCCAGCGCGGCTTCGGTGGTGTTCTCCTGATTGATCTGCATGGAGCGGTCCTTATTGATCACGATCACCACAGTGCGCTGGTCGGATTGATTCTGCTGCGCTCCCGGAGGCGGCGGCTGTGGCACCAGCGTCTCCAGTCCCTTGGGCGTGAGCGGCGTGATCACCATGAAAATGATGATCAGCACCAGCAACACGTCGATCATGGGCGTCATGTTGATATCGGCTCTCGGCCCGCCCGAACCACCCACTGCCATTGACATAGAATTGCTCCTCTTATGATTTCCGTTACTGGCCCTTTGGCGGAGCCCCGGCTGCCGGAGGCGGCGCACCTGGGCGGTCCTGCGGAATTGCTTCGGTCAGCAACCCCAGTTGATCCACGCCGGCGGCGCGCAGGTTATCCACCACGTCCACGACCTTCTCGTAGCGGGCGCGCGCATCGGCCCGCAGGAAGACCATTTTGTCGGCGCGATTCGCCAGCAGGTCCTTTACTTTTTGCGGAAGCTGGTCGGCGGGCACCTGGTCGTTGCCCAAATAGCTCCTGCCCTCCCGCGACACCGCCAGAATGATGGCGTCGGTTTTGTCGGCCGCCTGCATGGCGATGGGGTTCTTGGTTCGCACCATTTCCACGCTGACGCCTTTGGTGAGCATGGGCGTGATGACCATGAAAATGATGAGCATGACGAGCATCACGTCCACCATCGGCGTGACATTGATATCGGCGACTGGCGGCGGCGCCGAATGCTTCATGATTACGGACATATCAGTCTCCCTTTCAGCCGCGGGCGGTTCCAATCCGGCCCGCGGCCTGCACAGTGGAGCCGCCGGGTCCCGCCCTTAAGCGAGCGCTCCGGCGGCGTCTTCCCGCGCCCTGCTTACTTGCGCGCAGCGGCCGTCCGCTGCTGTGAACGCTTCAGGAAATAGTCCACCAGCTCGGAGCTGGAGTTGCCCATTTCCACGTCAAACGCCTCGATGCGCCCGGTGAAGTAGTTAAACATCCAGACTGCCGGGATGGCCACGAAAAGGCCGACGGCGGTGGTTACGAGCGCTTCGGAAATACCGCCCGAAACCGCGCCCAGACCGGTCGACTTCTCCGATGCAATCGACTTGAAAGCGTTGATGATGCCTACCACCGTGCCGAACAGTCCCACGAAGGGCGCCGTCGAACCGATGGTAGCCAGGCCGCTGACGCCGCGCTTCAATTCGGCGTGCACGATGGCTTCGGCGCGTTCCAGAGCGCGCTTGGAGGCTTCGATCTCTTCACCTGGAATTTCGCTCGACAGCTGATGCGCCTGGAATTCCTGCAATCCGGCCACCACGACTTTGGCCAGGTGGCTCTTTTTGTAGCGGTCGGCAATCTTTACGGCTTCATCCAGCTTGCCTTCCCGCAACGCGCCGGCCACGGCGGGCGCAAATTGCCGGGACTGCTTGCGAGCGGCGTTAAAAGCCATGACCCGGTCGATCATGACGCCGATCGACCACGCCGACATGATGAACATGGTGATAACCACCGACTTCGCGAGGGGAGCCATCTGATTCCAAAGGGAGCGCGGATCCCATTGGGGGCCGCCCGCGCCGGCCGCTTCTTGCAACAGCAAAAACGCCAATACCTGCAATTGTAAAAACATTGTTCTCTTTTCTCCTGCGAATTGAAATTAGTTCTATCGTTCCACGTTCAGCGCTCAGCCGGCAGCACTCGCTCGAATGCCGCCGGCTGACGGCTGAAAGCCTGAAACGGGGCTTGCGCCCCGTCCTGACCCTACTGGTTCAACGTGAAATTCACGTCGATAACCGTCGCGACTTCGACCGGCTCTCCGTTGAGGAGCGTCGGCTTGTACAGCCACTGCTTTACGGCTTCCTGGGCGGATGGCACCAACAGGGGGTGGCCGCTTACCAGGGTCAGATTCTGAATCGTCCCGTCCTTGCCAATCAGCGCGTTGAACCGCACCACGCCCGAAATACGGGCTTGCTTGGCCAGCGGGGGATAAATCGGTTTGGGTTGCTTGATCAGGTTGGCGGCCTGCACTTGCCCGCCCACGCGAATGCGGGTTGGGGCGGCCTGCTTCACCACCGGGGGCGGAGGGGGAGGCGCCACGCTGGGCATCGACCCCACGATTCCGCCAATCACGCCACCAAGCGCGCCGCCGGCAACGCCACCGGCGATACCGCCCACTACGCCGCTCGAGGGCGGGGGCAGCTCGTCTTCACGAATCATGGCGATGTCCTTCGGAACCGACTTGGGCGCCATCAAACGGCCGGCGTCGAACTGGCGGGGAATCACTTTGACCATCTTTACGGGAACGGCTGCCGGCGGAGGCGGGGGAGGCGGGGGCGGCGGCGGCGCCACCAGAAATCCGGTTAGCTGCGTGCGGGGCAGCGCATCGAAGTAAATCATCGGGATCAGGATGGCGATCCCCAGCAGCACCATCTGGCCGATGAAGGATACCAACACCGTCCAGGTCTTGTTGGTTTTTCCTACACCATCGACAAATGTCTGTTCAAACATATTCCTCGTCTCCCCCGGCCGCTCTTACACCGGCCTGAATTATTTCGCCGCTCGAGCTGAATCCTTCCGCAGCGCCGGCTTTTCTTTCGCCGCGCCCGGCTTGATGGCGGGAACCACTACCGCCGTTTTTTTCCGGCCATCCGCCCAGTTATGCCAGAACAACACAATCGGGCTGGCCACAAATACCGATGAATACGTGCCGATCAGAATACCAACCACCAAGGCAAAAGAAAATCCGTGCAATACCGGACCGCCGAATAAGAAAAGAGCGATCACCGTCAGAAAAGTCAGCCCCGAAGTCATGACCGTCCGGCTCAAGGTCTGATTCACACTGCGGTTGATGACGTCTTCCAGCGGCTCCCGCCGCGAGACGCGCAAGTTTTCCCGGATGCGGTCGAAGATCACGATGGTGTCGTTCATCGAATAACCAACCAGCGTCAGCAGCGCCGCAATCACCGTCATCGTGATCTCCCGGTTGAACAGGGAGAAAATGCCGATGGTGATGATGGTGTCGTGAAATACCGCCACCACCGCCGCCACGCCATAAATCCATTCAAAGCGAAACGCTATATATACCAGCATTCCTGCCAGCGCGGCAAGCGTGGCCAGCACCGCCTGGCGGCGCAGATCGGCGCCCACCTTGGGACCCACGATCTCCACTTCCCGCACCGAGAACGGCGCAAGCGAACATTCCTGCTTGAGCGTGTTGATGACGGCCGCATTGACGCCGGGAACCCCGTTCAGTTGATCGAAACTGCTGATGAGGCCGGACCGCGGCGGGGTGTTCTTGAACTTCAGCAAATCGGCCGCCAGCTGATCCACCTGGGTGTCGGAGAGCTGGACGCCATTGCGCGCCAGCGGATCGCGCAGCCGCGCTGCCAGCCCCTGCTGACCGGCGTTATTGAAATCCAGTTTGGTATCGCCCGCCTGTCCAAAGGTTGCTTCCAGGGTCTCGAGGATGGCGCGGCGGTTCTGATCCGACTGCTTCTCGTCTTTGAGTTCGGTGCCGATAGCGACTTCGTTCGACTCGCTCTCAAAATTCTGCACGGTGACTTCACCAGCAACTCGCTTGCCGATCGCCGTCCGGATCGCGTCTACAGGGGGTGGACCGGAAAAGCGCACCTTCACTACGGTGCCTCCCTTAAAGTCAATCCCGTACATAGGGCCGCCCTTGACCGCCAGGCTGATCAGGCCGGCGGCCGTAAGCACCAGCGAGGCAATGATGAATGCCCACTTTTTGGCTAAAAAATCGAAATTCGTATTACGGAATAATTCCATCTACAGTAGCCTGCTCATTACCCCAAAATATTGCTTAGTACCCAATTAGACACCGGGGCCGTGCAACTTGTTCCAGAGAGTACAAACCCTATCACAAAACCTCAAATGCTCAAAGTGGTCAGCTGTTGGCGGCCCCGGAGCTCGAAGTCGAAGATGACCTTAGAGACCCAGACCGCGGTAAACACGTTCGCGAATAAGCCGATGACTAAGGTCACCGCGAACCCGCGCACCGGCCCGGTTCCGAACAAAAACAGGAACAAGCAGGACACAATGGTGGTGACGTGAGTATCGACAATCGTCCACCAGGCTTTACCAAATCCGTTTTCCACTGCCGAAACCACCGCTTTGCCGCTTTTCAGCTCTTCGCGAATGCGCTCGAAAATAAGCACGTTGCTGTCGACAGCCATGCCGATGGTCAGAATCACGCCGGCGATCCCGGGCAGCGTGAGCACCGCCGAAAAGTAAGACAGCGCCGCAATCAGGATCACCGTATTGAGCGCCAGCGCCAGCACCGCGTTGATTCCCGACCGCTTGTAGTACACCAGCATCACCACGATTACCGCCGCCAGACCAGCCAGGCCGGCCGCAATTCCCTCGCGGATGGAATCGGCGCCGAGCGACGGTCCGACCGAGCGTTCTTCCAGGTACACGATGCCTGCCGGCAGCGAGCCCGAGCGCAGCACCAGCGATAAGTCGCTGGCTTCCTGCTCGCTTCCCAAATTCGTAATACGGCCCTGATCGCTGATTTTCGACTGGATGGTGGCCACGCTGCGAATCTGATTGTCCAGAATCACCGCCAACCGGTTGTTGATATTGGCTTCGGTAAAACGCTCGAAGCGCTTGGCGGCGTCCTGCGTCAGCGTGAAGCCGGCTTCCCACTTCCGGTACTCGTCCTGGGAGGCGCGCGCGTTGCGCAGATCGCGGCCGGTGACGACGGGGTTGCGGCTCACCAGGTACCAGCTCACGCCGTCGCCGCCGCGAGCCGGATTCTTCACCAGTTTCGTGTTCAGCGGCAGAACCCCGCCGTGGGTGGAAAGCGCCTGCTCCTGCGACGGGAACGGGCCGTCCTTCACTTCCACGATTTCAAGCACCGCCGCCGTGCCGATGATCTCCTTGACCCGCGCCGGGTCGTCGACGCCGGGCAGCTGCACCAGGATGCGGAAGTCACTGTCGGCGCTGCCTTGCTGCTGCACCACCGGCTCGGTGAGGCCCAGCGAGTTGATGCGATTTTCGATGGTTTGAATCGATCTCTCTACCGTGTCGCGTTTCAGCGAAATCAGCTCGGAAGGCCGCAGCGTCATCTTGTAATCGCTCGAATTGAGCGGCGTCAGCACCCAGGTGGCGAAACGGTCGGCCACCATGCTCCGGAAGGCAGTCGTCTTTTGCGCCGGGATGCCCTTCACCGTAATCTGAATCGTGTCGGCGGTCTCAATGGAGGCGGGCTCGTTGCTCTCCAGCGAAGCGAAGTCGATCGACTGCTTGCGCATCTCTTCCTTCATCCGCTCGATGGTCTGCAGCGCATCGGCCCTTACGGCATCCTGCACTTGCACCTGAAGGACCAAACGGCTGCCGCCGCGCAGATCGAGGCCGAGCTTGATGTTGCGCTCCAGGTTCGCGCGCAGCTCGCTCATCGACTTGGGCAGGCCGATAATGCCGTAAACACACAGCAGGATGATGGCCGCGATCACGATGACTTTGGTTGTCAGATTCCGTTGCATATGGACCCCATTCGATGGCGTTACTTCTTGGCTTCCGGCACCAGGCTCGAAATCGCGCTGCGCGCCACCTGCAGCTTGATGTTGTCCGGCTTGACGCGCAGCGTCAGCAGGTCTTCCTCAATAGCCACAATGGTTCCGACGATGCCGCCTGAAGTCAGTACGATGTTGCCGTTCTGCAGCTCGCGGATCATCTTCTGCGTTTGTTTTTTCTGCCGCTGCATGGGGAGGAACAGGAGGAAATAGAAAATGGCGAAGATCAGCAGGATGGGCAGAAATCCCACCAGGGAGTTCGGAGAGCTTTGGAGCAGCAGATTTAGGAACACGTATGGAACCACGGATGGGGAATTACTCGGCTTCTACCGGAATCGCCCGCACCACTTTCAAATATTCGGGGAATGTACCCAATTGGATAGCCTGCCTGATCTCACGCATGATGTCAAGGTATCTACGCAGATTGTGATGCGTGGCCAGTACTACGTAGAGCGCCTCGCCCGCCTGGTACAGATGGCGCAGGTACGCCCGGCTGTACTCCCGGCACGCCGGACATCCACATTTCTCGTCAATAGGTCGGGTATCTTCCTTATACCGCGCGTGTTTGATGATGATGCGGCCCTGCGATGTAAACAAACAGCCGTTGCGCGCATTGCGCGTCGGCATGACGCAGTCCATCATGTCGACTCCGCGGGCCACGTACTCGGCCAGCTCTTCGGGCTTGCCGACACCCATTGCGTAGCGCGGCCGCGCGCGCGGTAGCACGGCCTCGGTCGCCTCTACCATCTCGAGCGAAAGCGGCCGCGGCTCACCCACCGAGAGCCCGCCCAGCGCGTAGCCTTGCGTTTCGAGCTCGACAAGGCGCTGAGCGCACTCGCGCCGCAAATCGGCGAACATCGAGCCTTGCACGATCGGGAACCAGGCATGCGCCGATTCGCCGGCAGCCGTTCGCTGCTGAAAACGGGCGTGCCCCCGCCGCGCCCAACGAAGGGTCCGCTCCATGGATTCGCGCGCGTACTCGTGGCTGGCCGGATATTCCGGACATTCATCCAGCGCCATAATGATGTCGCTGCCCAGAGCGAGCTGCACATCGACAGTCGATTCCGGCGTGAAAGCCACCCGGTCGCCATCGAGATGGGACTGAAACTCGACGCCCTCTTCGCTGATCTTGCGCAGACTGGAAAGGCTGAACACCTGAAATCCGCCGGAATCGGTGAGAATCGCCCGCTTCCAGGACATGAAGCGATGCAGTCCGCCCATGCGCGCAATCGCCTCGTGCCCCGGCCGCAAATAAAGGTGATACGTGTTGGCCAGCAGGATGCGGACGCCCAGCTCATCCGCCAAATCGCGCTGGGTTAAGCCCTTTACCGTGGCCTGCGTGCCCACCGGCATGAACACCGGGGTCTCAACCACGCCGTGCGCGGTTTCGAGCAGCCCGGCGCGGGCGCGCGTCTCCCCGCACTCGGCCACAATTTCGAATCGTCCCACCTATATACAAAGTAGGACAGAAAGTTGACCAAAGTGAACTTTTGTTCTGAATCCGCCGATTCCATACTCTCCATATGACTGGCAACCCCAGCGATCCCGAACCCAGTTCCGCGGCTAGTTATCTGGCCCGCCTGGCCTTTGCCGCCATGCTCATGGCCGCTCTGACGATGGTCAGCTTCCGCACCGGTTTTGCCCAGCAGGCGTGGGAGCGCATTCGCACCCTCATCACGCTCGAAGGCAAACCTTTGCAGGCATCGGCGCCGGTACTGTCCCAGCATGAGCTGGCCGGTATCGACGCCATGTTTCCCCAGGATCAAGCCGAGACATTGCTGGAACGCGGCCTCGGCGGCTACGAAGGCGCCCTGGAGCTCATTGGCAAGCGCGTGGACAACTGGCGCGGGTTAATTCATTCCACACAGAAATCGGAAATGCTGCTGAGCGCCGCTTATAACTCGAACGATTTGCGCGTGCGCGCCGCCGCCACCGAAATCAGCCTGGCCCAGTACAACGTCGCCAAGACCCGCGAAAGCGTGGATGAACAGGCGCAACTTGCCGAGCCGGGAGGCGAGCGCCGCATTTACGCCATCTGGACCCTAGGGTTACTGGGCAGCCGCGGGGTCGAACCCGACCGCATTCTGCCGATCTTGCTCAAGCACACGCGCGACGACGATCTGGCCATCCGCCGCTGGGCAGTAGAGGCCATTGGCCTGCTGGGTACGGATGAAACTGTTCAGCCGCTGCTCGCCATCTTCCACGACGATCCGTCACCGGTCATCAGCGAGCGGGCGGCCTGCAACGTAGCGCAATCCGGCATGCTGCAACAGGCACAGCGCATGCTGGCCGTGCCGGCTCTAATTAATTTTTTCAGCGATGCCACCCTCGACGCTCAGCGCAAAGAATGGGTGGGGCAGGCCCTGCGCGATATCACCGGCAAGGATTTTGGCGCCGACGCCACCGCCTGGCGAACCTGGTTCGATTCTCAGCACGGCCGCTAGTCTGCTCTTTCTGTTCTGCTAGGGTAGGAGCCATGCGCCCCCAGCCTCTGATCGCAGCAGCCGGTGGTATCATCCGCGGGGCCCAAAGCGGCAGGCAATATGAGCGCCGGCAGACCATACGGGATGACTCGACGCGGTAGTGCAGCGCGCAGCCGAAATGGCGGTCGAGATCGTGCTGCCTCAACCACTGGGAGTGCTGGATGCGCGACCCGGATGGTTACAGCCCTAATACCGCTCCCTTTGGTCGCGGCTCTGTAAGGGCGTTCTACATCCGACCGGGAACATAACTAACAGAGCCGCGACCATAGGGAGCGGTTTCACCATCTGTGTAGTAAAGTAATTCGACAATGCGACTGCTCGCGATCGCCATGCTCTGGGCCGCGGCTCTGCCCGCCCAGACGCCTTCCAACACGTCAAAAGTCTACTCGACCGCTAAACGTCCGCGAGCGCTGGTGCTGGTCGGCGATCGCTACCATAGCCCGGTCTACGCCCGCGACAATATCTCGAAAGCGCTGGTGCGGGAAAATATCCCCGCCACCTTTATCGAAGAGGTCGCCGCGCTCAACGCCGAGTCGCTCGCTCAGCACCAGTTGCTCATCATCCTGCGCGACGGCATGAACTGGCCCAACGGCTACGACAAACCCGACGTCAAATGGATGACCGAGGCACAGCAGCAAGCAATTTGGGATTTCGTCAATCGCGGCGGCGGCTTTCTGGCGCTGCACAACGCCCAAGGCTTATACCCGCCCGGAGGACTGTATTACAAACTGTTCGGCGGCGACTACGGCGGTCATCCGGAACCCTACACCTTCACCGTGCGCGTGGAGAACAAGAACCATCCCATCACTGCCGGCGTTGAGGATTTCGAAATTTTCGACGAGCAGCACACTGTCAAGTATTATCTGGATCGCGAGCATCTGCTGCTGCGCTCCATCGCGCGCAACAATCTTGCGAGCGAAGCCGGCTGGTGGCGTGAGCAGGGGCAAGGCCGGTTTGCCTATCTTGCGCCCGGCCATACGCCGGACGCGCTAGGCCATCCGATGATGCAGCGCCTGATGCGCAATGCAATGAACTGGCTGTTGCGCCTGGAGTAGCCTGCAACTCTCTGGCATGTCCACGGTACTGGTCATCGCTTTTGGCTGGGTGCTCACCGCAACCGTGTGCTGGTCGCTAGGCAAGCTCTTGTTGCAATCGCTGCCCCTGCAATTCTTCCGTCAGGAGGAATTCGTTTTCTCGTTCGTCGTGGGCTCGGCGTGTCTTAGCACGCTCCTGTTTGCGCTCGCTGCCGTCGGCCTGGTCCATCGCGGCGTACTGCTGGCGCTGGCCGCGCTGATTCTCGCCCTCGCGTTTTGGCAACGCGGGTACCGTCTGAGCGCGGAATCGTTTCCGCCGTTGCCGCAGTTCTGCCGCATTCTTTTTTACAGCGTTTACGCGCTGTACGCGGGATTGTACCTGTTCACCGCCTTCGCTCCCGAATCCAGCCCCGATGGCGCCGGCTATCATCTCGGCCTCGCCCGGCAATATCTCCGCAACCACGGTTTTGGCCGCATCACCACCGACTTTCACGCCAGCTTCCCGCAAGGCATGGAAGTCCTGTTCATGTTCGCGATTGCCTTTGGCCGCTTCCCGGCCGCCGCGCTGGTGCACTGCACGTTTTTGCTGCTGCTGCCGCTCGCGATTCTGAACTTCGGCCGCCGCGCGAATCTGCCGGTCGCCGGCGTAGTCGGCGGTTTGCTGATCTTCACCTGCCCGGTCGCCGGTTTGACCGGATCGATCGCGTATAACGACGCCGCGCTGGCCTGCGTGGCTTTCACTATGTTCGCGTTGATCGAGACCTGGGACGAGCGCCGCCAGATATCCCTGCTCATTCCCGCAGGCATTGCCGCCGGATTCGCCTTCGCCATCAAGTACACGGCCTTTCCGGCGGTTCTCTATGCCGTCGGGTTCGTCGGCTGGCGATTGCTGCGCGCGCGCGAATCAGGGTGGCGCCCGCTGCTGCTGGTCTCCGCATGCGCCGCAGCGTTGATCGTCCCAACTCTCGTTAAGAACTGGATCACGGTCGGCAACCCGGTCTCGCCTTTTCTGAATCGCGTGTTTCGCAATCAATACGTGCACGTTGCTTTCGAAGATGAACTGGCGCAGCAGATGCGGACCTACAACGTGGTCCGGAGCTACAGCCAGATTCCGCTCGAAGTCACCGTCCGCGGCAAGAACCTGCAAGGGATGTTGGGCCCGGTATTTCTGCTGGCGCCGCTGGCTCTGTTTGCGCTGGGACGCCGTGAGGGAAGACACCTGCTGGCCGCCGCGTTGCTGTTCGCTTTACCATATCCGGCCAACATCGGCACACGTTTCCTGTTACCGGCCGCGGTGTTCGTGGCGCCGGCCTTGGCGATGGCCCTGGTTCGCTGGCGGGCCGCGGGTGCTTGCCTGGCGCTCGCGGGCGCAGTGAGCGCCTGGCCGCGCGTCGCCGGATTGTATTGCGACGCACAAGCTTTCCGGCTGCAGCAGCCCAGGCTTCGCGCTGTAATTCGCAAACAGCCGGAGGCCGAGTACCTGTCGGAGCGGCTGGCCGGCTACGACGCCGTGCGTATGATCGACCGGCTCGTACCACCCGGCGCCAAAGTCTTTTCGCTTTCCGATCTGCCGTTTGCGTATTGCTCGCGCGAGATATTGGCCGGTTTCTACTCCGCCTCGAACGAGCGTCTGCGCGACGCCGTGTGGAGCGCGTTCCTGCACAACTGGCAGCCCACCGCGGTCGAGACCTTTCACCTAGTGCCCACCTCTGTGTGCCGCTTGCGAATCGTGCAAACCGGCTCCGGAGGCGTCGACATTCCGAGTTTTAACGAAGTGAAAATATTCGGCGAAACCGATCGCCTGCGGCCCGGGCCGGCGTGGCGGATCACCGCTTATCCATTTCCATGGGACGCTGCGCTGGCGTTGGATGACCAGCCCATCACCCGCTGGCGCACGTGGGAATTTCGCTTCGACGGGATGTATATGGAAATCGATTTTGGCGCCGCGCAAGTTGTCCGCACGGTTGAAATGCAGCATGCTCACGATCAATGGTTCGCCAGGTACGAGCTGCACGGCGAGATCCAGGGCCGGTGGCGGGTTCTTGCGGGCTCATCGGAAATGTCAACCCTGGAAAAGCCTCCGGACTATCGCCGCCTTGCCGTCGATGAGCTGAAGCGCAACGGCATTCACTATTTCGTCGTGCAGGAGTCCGACTACCACGCCGAGGAATTCAAGAACCACGCCAGCCTGTGGCCCATGCGGCTGCTAGATGAAGGCAGAGGAACCAGTTTGTACCTTCTCGAATAATTTATGCAGCGGCTGGCGCGTCAATTTCGACTCCTGGTCGGACTCTACTATCGCCCGTCGGCGGCGATGGGCGAAATCATCGACGAAGGCAGTCTAATCTTCGGCGCAATCTGTGTAATCGCAATTTCCGGCGTCCTGAGCTTTACGCCGGGGCCTTTCGGATTTTTCACCTGGCTCATTACGCTTGCCGTATTCTTCGTGCCCGCCGGGATTCTGCATGCGGTGCTGTTCGAGCCCGTGGGCGGCTTCAGCGTGGTCTTTCGCAGAGACTACGGCTCATTTCTGACGTGCGCGCTGTTCGGATGGTCGGCGTCGCACCTACCGCTGGTGCCTCTCTGGTTCTATGGCATTTTTCATCCGTTCGCGCTTTTAGGCGCGGGCACAGCCCTGTTTGCCGGCGTGATGATATTCGCGTTTCGCACTCTGTACTCGGCCAGCTGGTTGAAGTCCATCTTGATGACGTTACTCTCGCTGATTGCGACGGCGGTGTGCCTGTTCCTGTACTTTCGCTTTGGCGGCGTGCTCAGGTTTGTGGCGTCGCCATTTATCCTCTATTACCTCTGGTTGGCGTTCAGCGGCGATGTGGGCCAGCTCTCGCAAGCGTTTCGATTCCGCCAGAATTTTCGCCGGCTGATGGACGCCGCCACGCTCAATCCTCACGACGCCGAGCCGCATTATCAACTGGGCCTAATCCACCAGCAGCGCCGCCAGTACGGCCCCGCCATCGCCGAGTTCCGCCGAGCCATCGAAATCGACAAAACCGAAGTCGACGCGCAATTTCAGTTGGGCCGCATCGCGCGCGAGCAAGGCCGCCTGGACGAGGCCCTGGTTTATCTGCAAGCGGCCGCAGCGCTCGACCCCAAACATTCTGTCGGCGAAGTATGGCGCGAGATCGGCGCAACCCACTTGGCAGCCGGACGCCTTGAAGAAGCCGCGGCGGCGCTGTCCCAATTCGTCGAGCGGCGGGCCTACGATCCGGAAGGTCTGTATCTATTGGGCGACGCGCTCTCGAAGCTGGCGAGAGAGAGCGAGGCGAAGGAGGCGTTCCGGCGTTGCGTCGAAGCCGTGGAGACGCTGCCGAACTACCGCCGCGGGCTGATGAGCAAGTGGAGAAAGCTGGCGCGCGGGCGGGTTTGAAACCCGCCCCTACAAGAGATCTCTGCGTCCTTAGGGCGCCGCCACCGCCTCCGGCAAACCTTCGAGCGCGCTCACCACCGTGTCCCGCAATCGCACCACGAAATATCCATCTTCGCTCGAACCCGCGATCATCTCCTCGGAACGCGCGCGCACTTCCATGCGCGCCCATTTTTTCGCCAGCACTTGCTCGTACGCCGCGAAGTACCGGCGCGCCGACGCGCTATCGTCCCACTCCGAGGAATACGCCAGCACCGCCCGGCGATCGCGCCGGTTCTCATAAATCGCGTAAGCGCCGCCAGTCCAATGAGGCGCCAGATCGGCAGCCTCAAGCTCTGAGCGATATTGCGTCAGCAGAATGGCATGATCCAGCTCGCCGACATCGCCTTCGGCCACCAGCTTGTAGCCGCGCGCGGCGAATTTTGCCAGCAGCGGCGCGCGCGGCGGCGTACGCGCAAAATATTTCTGCGGATGTAAAACCTGCTGCGTATCGGCGGGCGGGTGCCGGAATACTTCAGTGAACGCCGCATCGCCGAGCTTGCGCAGCACCGCGTCCTGAAACATCATGCCATCGGTGTAGGGAAAAACCAGCGTGCGCCGCAGATAGAGAGGCGAAGCGTCGAAAACCGGAAAATCGCCGCCGCCATCCATTGCGCGGCTGGCGCGCTCGGCGGCTTCGGCTGAGGACTTCAGCGATCCGCCGGCCCGGCGCGCCATCGATTCCGCCATCAGCCACGTGGCTTGCCCCTCCATCACCGCCATCCGCGCTAGCGAGCCATCGTCGTTTTTCGAGGCTTGCTTGAGGAACCGGCCGAGGTTGAAATTCTGATCGGCCACCGCGTGCGCCAGCTCATGGGTGAGGGCCGCTTCGCGCAGATCGGGTGAAGTCCAGTCGGTAATGTAGAGCTTTTTCTTGTGATAGTCGTAGAACGCCGCCGCCTGTTCGGTGAGCAGATCGACGGTGGTCTTGGCGAGATCGAAATCCTTGGGGACGAATCCGAATTTCTTGAGCGTCAGCTCTTCGATGCGGATGTCTTCGGGCGTGGCCTCCTTCACGCGATCTTTTAGAAACTGATGCACCTGCTCCCGGCTGATCAGTTGATGGGGAACCGGCTTGCGCAGCCTCAGCCCGGTGATCTGGCTCAGTTCGGCAAGACTGCTGGCGATGGTATCGAAAATGGCATCGCGTCGCGCGGCGCCGGCCGGGTAAATGAGAAGCGCCGCCGTCAGGGCCGCTGAGACTAATTTAGTTTGCTTCATCCGCATCCATAGCGAGAGATTGGGCGTGAGATTGAAATACCAAGGCTGCGGCCATCGCCAGTGCGCCGCCCGCCGCCAGCGCTGCGCGCGCACCCACGGCCTGGGCCAGCGCGCCCGCGCCCAGGCTGCCAAAAGGCACCAGCCCCACCACCGTCATCGCGTAAAGCGCCATGATGCGGCCGCGGTACCGGTCCGGAATGCGCGTCTGGATCAGGGTGTTGGCCGCCGCCATCTGGCGCATCACGCTGAATCCGATGAAAGGCATGATGGCGAGGGAGACATAGAACCACGGCGACGCGGCGAACAATAGGAAGCTTACCCCCATGCTGAGCGAACTGTAAAAAATCACTCGCGTCAGACCGGCTACTTCCGATTTACCGGCCAGCACCAGCGTTCCGACCACTGCACCCGCGCCCATCGCGCCCATCAAGTATCCCAGGCCGGCTGAGCCGTGATGAAAAATTGCGTCCGCAAAAAAAGGCATCAGCACGATCGCCGGCGAACTGGCGAGCGTGCTTGCGGCCATCATGAGCAGCACCGTGCGCACCGGCCGGAAATGCCAGGCGTAGCGGAACCCTTCCGCGAGCTGCGCTCGCGAGGAGCCAGCGTTCGTATCCACGTGTGGATCGACGTGCATGGCCAGCAGCGCCGCGATTACGGCCAGAAAGCTTAGCCCGTTCACCAGGAAGCAAACGCCCTCGCCCAGCGCCGCCACCAGCATTCCGGCCAGCGCCGGCCCCACCACGCGCGCCGCGTTGAAGATGGCCGAGTTGAGCGAGATGGCGCTGAGCAGGTCTTCCTTGCTGGCCAGTTGGATGATCAGCGATTGGCGCGCCGGAATATCGAACGCATTGATCAGTCCCAGCGCCAGGGCCATGGCCAGGATGTGCCAGACCGCCACCCGCCCCGACAACGTGAGCACCCCCAGAGCCAGAGCCTGCAGCATGGAAAGCGTCTGCGTCAGGACCACAATGCGGTGCCGCGAAAACCGGTCCGACGCCAGGCCGCCCAGCGGCGCCAGCGCGAATACGGGAATTTGCGCGCAGAACCACGCCGTGCCCAGCAACAGCTCGGAGTGTGTAAGGCGATACACCAGCCAGCTCTGCGCCAGACTCTGCATCCACGTCCCCACCAGCGACACGATTTGCCCGAACACGAACAGCCGGAAGTTGCGGTGATGCAAGGCGCGAAAAACCGGGTTCCGTTCTGGTGTGATTTGTTGGGCGGAGTCAAAGACCGGCAGAGACTGAGGCAATCTTAAGCATAACGGCGCTACAATGGAACTTCAATTCAAATAGGAGAGCTAGTTTGGCGGAAGACAAAATCTACAAAGCGGAATACGTTGGCAGCGGTACTTTTAATATCACCAAGCCCAAGCGCAAAAAAACCAAGCGCCGCCAGGCGCAATTGAAAAATCCCCAAAGAGGCGCGCGCCGGTAGTTGCGATTTTTCTAATTCTCCAACTGGCTCGCAATATCCCGGTTCCCGCGAATGACGTGCAGAATCAGCACGTCTTCCCCTTCGATGCGGTAGACGATGATGTACTCACCCACAGGAAAGCTGCGCAGGCCGGGACGCAAGTCGTGATCGCACCGCCGCCCGACTTGTGAGTGCTGAGCCAGTAACCAGAAACGTGCAGTGATGCTTAGATCAAACGATCTGCAACGTCGATGCTGCTGCTCTCGGGAGCGACGTAGAGCCAGATATCGTCAAGTCGGAGTCTGCTTTTGGTGAGAGGCGAAACTCGCCCATTCAGCGCCTGTTTTCTTTGCCGTTCAAACGGGCGCGGCCGCGCCGTTGGATTTCTTCCGCAAGCTGCGTCGTTTCTTCGCGAGTCGTGATCCTGCGCCCTTCTCCCCGCGCCAAGGAAGCCTCGGCCTGATCTACGGCCGCCAGGATTTCAGCTCGGCGCCGCTCTCGTTCTTCCCACAGAGATATAGCTTCCCGCAAGGCATCTTCCTCGCTGCGTAGCGGCCTGTCTTCACAGCTTGCTGGATAAAGGCCCTCTGATCGTCTGTGAGATGCACTTCCACTACTTCAAGCCTAGGCACCCCTGCACCCAGTGTCAAATTCTTCCGCGAACGACCTTACACGCCCTTCTTGGCCACGCCTTCCATCGCCTCGGAGAACCTGTCGATCTCTTCCACTGTGGTGTAGACATTTGGGGTAACGCGCAGGCAGTTGAACTCACCGGGGACAAAGCGCGGGCGCACATGGATCCGGTGTTTCGCCATCAAATAGTCGGTGAGCTTCCCGCTCTCGATGCCTTCCACGCTCACTGCGCCGATGGCGCACGTCTGCGCCGGGTCATCGTTGTTAAGCAGTTTGATCCGCGGAACAGTCGCCAGCCGGTGCGACCAGCGCTGCCGCAGATAGCGCAGTCGCGCCGCCTTGCGCTCGATCCCGATGCTGTCCAGAAACGCCACGGCTTCGGTAATCGCATTGCGCCCCGACACCGGCGTCGTGCCGGTCGATTCGAACTTGCGAATGTTTTCGCGCGACTCGGCGGGGGCGCCGAACAGCGGCCACACCTTCCCAATCTTGTCGCGCCGCACGTAGAGAAAACCGGTTCCGATCGGCGCCGAAAGCCATTTGTGCAGGATGGTGCCGTAATAGTCGCAATCCAGATCGTCGCGCTTGTAGGGAAAATGCGCGAAGCCGTGCGCGCCGTCGATCAACGTTTCAATCCCGCGGGCGCGCGCCATGCGGCAGATCTTCCCGACCGGAAAAATCTGGCCGGTGGTGTAGGTCACGTGACACATCATGATCAGCTTGGTGCGCGGCGTGATCGCATTCTCGAATCGGGCCACCAGATCGTCGGTGCTGGGCGGAGGAACCGGGAAGGGGAACGTCTTGAGCACCACGCCCCGGCGCTGCTCGAGCTGCCGCCAGGTGGTGAGCATGCTGGGATAGTCCTGGGTGGTGGTGAGAATTTCGTCGCCCGGTTTGAGATCCAGGCCGAATTGCACTGTCTCGACGGCTTCGGTGGTGTTGCGCATCAGCGCCATCTCTTCGGGATCGCACCCGAAAGCGGCGGCCAGGCGCTGGCGCACGCGCTCGGTGCCGGGTAGCAGCATCTCGTCCACATAGTACGAGGGCTGCATGTTCATGATTTCCAGATAGTCGTGCACGGCATTTTGCACCGACTTGGGCGCCGGCGCCACGCTGCCATTGTTCAGGTTGATGATGTTGCGGTCGATCGAAAACGCATGGCGCACCTGGAACCAGAAGTCTTCGTCCATCGCGACTTCGTGCGCCGGCCGTCCGGCGACCGACTCCGCCGCCGCCCGCACCCGCTCAACCGCGTTGCTGACCAGCGCCGCCCCAGCGGCGGCCGACATAAAGTTTCTGCGATTCATGCTTGAGCCTCCTAGCGAAATCGCATCATATCATTCCCCCAAAACCCGGGACAGTCTGCGTGTTTCCTGGTTCTCGTTCGACGCATCAACCCGGTTTCAACGAGTTACAAACCAGGAAACACGCAGACTGTCCCAGGTTTTAATGCGGCAGCTTGCCCAACGGCACGCGGCGCTGCAATATCTGATACACATGATGCGCCTCGTGGTGAAGCATGTATTCAACCTGAAAATGCACGTCATACTGCGCGAAGTCGGGGTGGCGGCCGGCGCGGTGCCATTGGGCCGGCGTCAATTCTTCCAGGCGCTTCGCAAATCGGGCGCGCTCATGCAAAAAGCCGCTCAAGCAGTCGGCTCCAGGCCGCGCAGCCATCCTGTCGAACTCGGCATCGCCTTCGGGCGAGTAGGAAACGGTCGCCGGATTGTCCTCGGTCAGCATGCGGTCGATGCGGCCTTCAAACACGTCTTGCAGGCGATGCAAGTGGCACACCAGTTCCTTTAGCGACCATTCCTGCGGCTTCGCGCGTCTGGCGAGCGCCGCGTCATCCAATCCCGCTGTCAGGCGGCGTACGTCATCCGCCTGCTGGCGCAGCCGTGCAACCAGGCGAAGGTGCGCTTCGTGTTTGTCGTGATGGGGCATGCCCCATAATAAATCGGGATCGATGAAAGGGAATCCGGAGATCGGCGGAACGCCCCACTAGGGAGCGGGCGGGCACGGGTCGCGGGGCTGTCAGGTTTACAAGGAAGAAATCTGGCGGACCGAACTCCCTCTTCGCATTTACAATAGGCGCGAGGCCAGCTCTATTATTCCGGGAGATGCTGTTTCGGCTGATAACAGTGCAGTTATTTTTATCTTACGAGTGTGTCTCAGGTATTTCCGCCCCTTAAACGCGCTTGCTAGTGTTCTAAACGGCTCAAGCCTGTTATAATCTATGAGTTCACGCCCAACATCGCCTTATGCCACTTAAGCCTGTCGCGGCTACCGGAACTTCAGAGAAAAAAATATACCTGTTGAAACCAAGGGGTTTTTGCGCCGGCGTCGTGCGTGCGATCGATGTCGTCAAGATCGCTCTGGACTACTACGGCCCTCCTGTCTACGTACGTAAAGAGATTGTCCACAACAAACACGTGGTTGACGAGCTCCGCCAGGCCGGCGCCATCTTCGTCGAAGAGCTGGAAGAGGTTCCGCCGCGCGGCCGCGCCATTTTCAGCGCCCATGGCGTTTCCCCGGAAGTTCGCCGTCAGGCCCGGGTGCGGGAACTGCAAGTGATCGACGCCACCTGCCCGCTGGTTACCAAAGTGCATTTGGAGGCCATGAAATTTGCCCGCGACGGTTTCACCATCATCCTGATCGGACACAAGGATCACGACGAAGTCATTGGCACTCTCGGCGAAGCTCCGGAGCGCACGTTCCTGGTTTCCACGGTGGAAGATGTCGACCGCCTGGTGGTATCCGATCCGGCGCGCGTCGCCTTTCTCACTCAGACCACGCTGAGTCTGGATGAAACCCGCGATATCGTAGTACGTCTGAAGCAGAGATTTCCGCTGATCCAGGGACCGCCGGCGCAGGATATTTGCTACGCCACCGAGAACCGGCAGATGGCGGTGAAAGCCGTCGCCACCGATTGCGATCTGCTGCTGGTTGTCGGTTCGGAGAACAGCTCGAATTCCAAGCGCCTGGTCGAAGTCGGCGGCAATTCGGGAATCCGGTCGTACCTGGTTAATGATTGGAATGAAGTTGACCCGGCGTGGCTCGACGGCGTTACCAACGTCGCGGTCACAGCGGGCGCATCGGCGCCCGAGCACCTGGTCGAACAGCTCATCGCTTCGCTGCGAGAGCGTGGGTTTCATCACCTGGAGGAACTGGAGCTGGTCGAGGAGGACGTGCGCTTTTCATTGCCGTCCGAGCTGGCCGGCGCCGCATCGCATTTGACGACTATATCCACTCGATGAGCGCATCGGCACAGCTGCAAGACCCCCGGGTTACCGCGATCAGCGCGGCCATCCGGCGCGCGTCGCGGAAGTTGCTCGATCAGCAGACCCCGCAAGGATTCTGGTGCGCCGACCTCACTGCCGACACCACGCTCGAATCGGATTTCATTTTGCTCCAGTTGTGGATGTACCCGCCCGATGAGGCCGGCGTCTGGCAGGCCCGTTCGACGCCGCTGGTGCAGAAAGCGGCCAAGTCGATTCTGGCTCGCCAGCTTCCCGATGGAGGCTTCAACATTTACCCGCAAGGGCCCGCCGAAATCAGCGCCACCATAAAAGCCTACTGCGCGCTCAAGCTGGCCGGAATCTCTCCCGACGATCCGCGCATGGTAAGCGCCCGCGAATGCATTTTGGCGCGCGGAGGCCTGCAGGCGGCCAACAGCTACACCAAGATCAATCTCAGCCTGTTTGATTTGTACCCGCGTCTTTTCTGTCCGGCAATCCTGCCGGAGCTGATTCTGCTGCCGGGAAATTTTCTGTACCAGATGTCTTCCTGGTCGCGCGTGATCGTGATGTCGCTCGCGCTGGTGCTGGCCCACGATCCGCATCGCCCGGTGCCGCGCGGATTCACTCTGGACGAGCTGCTGCTGCCCGGTACCGGGCTGGCCTTTCCCAAAGGCGAGACGTTCTGGTCCCGGCGAACGCTGTTCTTCGCGATCGACCGGGTTCTCAAACTGTGGGAGCATTACGGGCCGCGCTGGCTGAGGCAGCATGCCACTCGCCGCGCCGAGCGCTGGATGCTGGAGCGTTTCGAAGGCTCCGACGGGCTGGGCGCAATCTACCCGCCGATGATGTACGCCATCATGGCGCTCGACGTTTTAGGCTATGCCGAAGATCATCCCGCGCGGCGGGAAGCCGTGCGCCAGTTCAATCACCTGATGTTCGATGACGGCCAGCGCTTCTTCTTTCAGCCTTGTTTTTCACCGATCTGGGACACATCCATTGCCGCCTATGCGTTGGGCGAGGCGGAGCATCCCGCCTCAGCCGAGCTCAAGCGCACCGCCGACTGGATTCTCGCCCGGGAAATTCGCCGCAAGGGCGATTGGGCGGTGAAGCGGCCCGAGGCTGAGCCTTCCGGCTGGGCATTCGAATTCGCCAACGACCACTATCCCGACATCGACGATACCGCCATGGTGCTGCTGGCGCTGAAGTACGCCCACGCCACCGACCCGGTCCGGCAGCGCGAATGCCACAAGCGCGCCATTCCGTGGCTGCTTGCCATGCAATCTTCTGACGGCGGCTGGGCTGCCTTCGATGCCGACAACAATTGGGAATTTCTCAGCGACGTTCCCTTTGCCGACCACAACGCCATGCTCGATCCCACCTGCGCCGACATCACCGGCCGGGTGCTCGAAGCGCTGGCCGCGCACGGAATTCCCAACGACCATCCCGCCGTGCGCCGCGGCGTCGCCTACCTGGTGCGCACCCAGCAACCCGACGGCAGCTGGTACGGCCGCTGGGGCGTGGCCTATATTTACGGCACCTGTTTTGCGCTGCGCGGACTGCGCGCCTCCGGCGAAAGCGACCGGGAAGCGCATGTGTTGCGCGCCGGTGAATGGCTGCGCGCCATTCAGAATGCCGATGGCGGCTGGGGGGAGAGCTGCGCCAGCTACGATAACGATACATTCACTCCGGCGCGCAGCACGCCTTCGCAAACCGCCTGGGCCATTCTTGGATTGATCGCCGGCGGAGATACTACCAGCCGCAGCCTGCGCCATGGCATCGAATATCTGCTCGAAAACCAGCTGCCCGCCGGCGATTGGGCCGAAGAATTAGCCACCGGCACCGGTTTTCCAAAAGTCTTCTATTTGAATTACCATTTATACAGGCTTTACTTCCCGTTATTGGCTCTTGCCGAGTATTCCAAGGTCCTAAAATCGACGTCCACGGAGCGATGATGAGATTTCCTTTATCCATGACCGCCGGCTTTGCCGGGTACATCTTCAAAAACAAGCTGCACCCCAAGCCGGAGTGGCAAAAAGCCGTGGCGCCGGAGGCCGATTCCTCCAATCCGTTCCGCATCCTGCCCAACCGCATCACCGAATCCACCGGCAAGCCGCACCCCATGATCAACAAGCGCTTTCCGCTGGTGCTCATGCTCGAGCCTTTGCACGCCTGCAATCTTACCTGCACAGGCTGCGGCCGGATTCGCGAATACGAATCCACCATCACCGAGCGGATTCCGCTCGAGGAATGCCTGGCGGCGGTGGATGAATGCGGCGCGCCCATGGTATCGATTTGCGGCGGCGAGCCGATGATGTATCCCCAAATCGGCGAGCTGGTGGCGGGAATACTGGAGCGCAACAAGAACATTTACCTGTGCACCAACGGCATGTTCATCCGCAAGCGCATCCACGAGTTCAAGCCGGACCGCCGCTTCTTTTTCAACGTACACCTTGACGGCATGAAGAAGAATCACGACATTGCCGTCGAGCGCGACGGCGTTTTCGAGGAAGCTATCGAGGGGATCAAAATCGCGAAAGCGGCCGGGTTCATGGTGTGCACCAATACCACCGTGTACAAGGAAACGGATATGAACGAGCTGGTGGAGCTCTACGATTACCTCCAGCAATTCGATGTCGACGGGCACCAGTTGTCGCCGGCTTATGGCTATTCGGCGGTCAACGATCGCGAGATTTTCATGACCCGCGACGACATCCACGAAAAGTTCAAAGACGTGGACACGCTCTTCAAGCGCTTCCGCCTCAACCAGACTCCGATCTACCTGGAGTTTTTGAAGGGCGATCGCGATCTTCCCTGCACTGCCTGGGGAAATCCGACGTATAACATCAAGGGTTGGAAAGGTCCGTGCTACCTGATCACGGATGCTCACCACAAGACTTTCGAAGGGCTGATGACGCAGACGCCCTGGGAAAATTACGGCCACGGCAACGATCCGCGCTGTGAACACTGTATGGTGCACTGCGGCTACGAGCCCTCGGCGGCGCTGGGGATTAATTCGAAGCTGGCCGACAGCTTCAAAATGTTGAGCTGGGCGTTGCGATGAGACGCGGAGACAGGGGTGCCCTGTCTCGCGCATGAAGCCGACGCTGGTAACCGGCGCGTCCGGCTTCATTGGCTGGCACGTCGCCCGGCTGTTGGGTGAAAAAGGACACAAGGTCAGGGCGCTGGTTAGGCCGTCCAGCCGCTTGCGTGAGTTGGATGCCGAGCCGGTAGTTGGAGATTTGCGGGATCCGCCGTCGCTCGAACGGGCGGTGGCCGGTTGCGGGCTGGTGTTTCATGTGGCTGCCGATTACCGGCTTTGGGCCAGGGACTCAGCCGAGTTGTACCAGTCCAATGTGGAAGGGACGCGCAACCTGATGGAGGCGGCGCGCAAGCAAGGCGTCGACCGGGTGGTGTATACGTCGACCGTGGGTTGTATCGGCGTGCCGCCGGGCGGCGTCGGGGATGAAAACCAGCCGGTGAGGCTGGAGGAAATGTCGGGCGCCTACAAGCGCTCTAAATTTCTGGCGGAGAAAGTGGCCCTCGAATTTGCGGAAAACGGACTGCCGGTGGTGATTGTGAATCCAACCGCGCCGGTGGGGGATCACGACGTGAAACCGACGCCCACGGGAAAGATCATCCTGGATTTCCTGAAGGGTGGCATGCCGGCGTTTATCGATACCGGTCTAAACCTGGTGGACGTGCATGATACGGCGCGGGGCCATTGGCTGGCGTGTGAGCGGGGAGAAACTGGAGCGCGCTACATATTGGGCGGGGAGAACCTGAGTTTGGCGGCAATTCTGGGAAAACTGGCCCAGATCACCGGCCGCGCGGCACCGTCCATCAAGCTGCCGTACTGGGTAGCATACGCAGCCGGGCTCGCCACCACGGGCTGGGCGCGGCTCACGGGTACGCCGCCACTGGCGCCGCTCGAAGCCGTCCGGATGGCCCGGAAACATATGTTTGTTTCCAGTGAAAAGGCGAAACGGGAGTTGGGATATCAGCCGTCATCAGTAGACGGGGCGCTGCGCCGGGCGGTGGAATGGTTTCAGGCCAACGGCTACTGCTGATTGCCGCCGAGCCGCGGGAATTTGCCGGGCTGTTGAGTTTTTGCAGCGATGTCGAGCGGCTGGAATGGCCGGTGCATTGGGCCCGGTCGGGGCAGTTGGGCGGTCGTGCAGTGGCGCTGGTCGCCAACGGAGCCGGCCCGGCGCGAGCGGCCGGCGCGGTGGATGCGGGAATGGCCGCAGGCGGCGTGGCTTGGGTGTGCAGCATGGGATTTTGTGGAGCGCTCGATCGCAGTCTTGGAGTCAGCGATATCTTTGTCGCCGACTGTGTGCGGGCCGGCGCGCGGAGTTTTTCGGCGTTGCAGCCGGTGACCCAGCAGACTTATCGCTCGGGGTTGCTCGCGTCCATCGATCATGTGGCGCAGACGGCGGCAGAGAAGAGCCGGTTGCGGGTGGCGGGCGCGTGGGCAGTCGAAATGGAAGCCGCCGGAGTGGCGGAAAGGGCGGCGCACTGGGGGCTGCCGTTTTATTGCATTCGGGCGGTAACGGATTTGGCGGACGAGAGTTTTGGAATGGATTTCAATGCGGCACTGCGACCCGACGGCCGGTTCGACACCATGCGAATTTTGGCCGGCGCTATGCGCAGCCCGGTGAAATTGTTTCCGGAACTGATCCGGTTGCACGGCCGCTGCCAGACGGCGGCGAAGGCGTTGGGAGAATTTATTGCCGGTTGCCGATTTTGAAGTGACCATTCCGGAGACCATGCAGGCGGCCGTCTACAAAGGACAGGGCGTCGTGGCGGTGGAGCAGATCCCCACGCCCGCCATTGGCCCAGGCGAACTGTTGGTGCGCGTCGAAGCTTGCGGCATCTGCCACACCGATCTGAAAAAGATCGAATACAATCTGCTGGCTCCCCCGCGCGTGTATGGCCACGAAACCGCCGGCGTGGTCGTGAAGGCCGGACGGCATGCGCGCGGCTTCGTTCCAGGCGACCGCGTGGTAGTGTTCCACCATATCCCGTGCCTGAATTGTTTTTACTGCACTCGCAAACTTTTTGCCCAATGTCGGGTATATAAGAAGGTGGGAGTGACAGCGGGATTTGAGCCGGCCGGCGGCGGCTTCTCCCAGTTCGTGCGGGTGATGGATTGGATTGTCGACCGCGGTGTGGAAAAGATCCCCGATGGCGTTTCCTTCGAGAAAGCATCGTTTGTCGAGCCCGTGAATACTTGCTTGAAAGCGGTGGCGCAATGCGCGCCCCAACCGGGTGAGACCGTACTGATCATGGGACAGGGCCCCATCGGCCTGATCTTCACCATGCTCATGAAGCGCGCCGGGGCGCACGTCATTACAACCGAATCAATACCGGCGCGGCGCGATCTTTCGATCCGGTGCGGCGCGGAGCTGGCGCTCGATCCGCGCGGCGCCGACGTCGCTGCCGCCCTGCGGGCGATTACCGACGGGCGCGGCGCCGATCTGGTGATTTTGGCGGCTTCAGCCCCTGGATTGGCGGATCAGGCTACCCGCTGGTCGCGGCCCGGAGCGCGAATTTTGCTTTTTGCGCAAACCTCCGATAACGAACGAATCGAATTGTCCGGCGCGAGCATCTGCATGGGAGAGCGCATGGTGTTTGGATGCTATAGCGCGTCCGTGGAGTTGCAGAAGGAGTCTGCCGAATTAGTGTTTAGCGGTGCATTGCCAGTGGACTTGTTGGTTTCGCACAGGTTACCCTTAAGTGAGATTAGATCGGCTTTCGATTTAGCATTGCATCCTGACGGACAATCGTTGAAAATTATTCTTACACCACAGAGGTGGACAGAGTGAAAAGTACGATGATGGCCGCAGTGCTGTACGGCAAGGAACACCTGCAAGTTGAGCCTGTGGCCGTTCCCACGCTGGAAAAAGGCGACATCCTGGTGCGTGTCAAGGTTGCGCTTACATGCGGCACCGATGTCAAAGTGTTCCGCCGCGGATATCACGCGCGCATGATCGTCCCTCCGGCTGTATTCGGTCACGAGCTGGCCGGAGATGTCGTGGCGCGGGGTGGAGAAGCCGGCCGGTTTGCCGTTGGACAACGCGTGGTGGCTGCCAATTCGGCGCCCTGCGATGCTTGCTATTTCTGCCGCCGCGGACAGGAAAATCTGTGCGAGGATCTGCTGTTCAACAACGGCGCATACGCGGAATACATCCGCATTCCCAAGCGCATCGTCGAGCGCAATACCTACGAAATTCCCACCCACGTTTCCTATCAGGACGCCGCGCTGGTGGAGCCTCTGGCCTGTGTGCTGCGCGGCCTGGAAGAGACCGGCCTGCAGGCGGGCGATACGATCTCGATCATTGGCCTGGGACCGATTGGTTTGATGTTCGTCCGTTTGGCCAAGCTGCGCGGCGCGCGCGTCATCGCCATTGGCCGCCGCAAGACGCAGCTGGACCGGGCCGAAGCCGCCGGCGCCGATGAATTGATTTCCACCGAAAAAGTCAGCCGCCCCGTTGAGCTGGTGCGCAGCCTTACCGAAGGGCGCGGCACCGACGTGGCGATAGAAGCCGTCGGCAATCCGGAAACCTGGCACTGGGCCGTGGATATGGTCCGCCGCGGCGGCAGCGTCAACTTCTTCGGCGGCTGCCCCAACGATAGTAAGGTAAGCCTCGATACCTCGCTTCTGCACTACTCGGAAATCACCTGCAAGGCCAGCTTCCATCACACGCCCGCGCATATTCAGAAGGCGCTGGACATCGTTTCCGCCGGCGATATTTCGGCGCGCGATTTCGTGAATCGGGAAGAGCCGCTGTCCAATCTGCTGGAAGTGATGCGGCACTTGATGAGCCATAACGGGCACCTGAAGACCGCGATCCTACCCTGAGCTCCGGCACCGTGTTTCTGCCGCCCGCCGAATTCGTCCGCGCGCCCGCGGCTCTCGCCGAGCGCTACGACCTCACCCAAGCCCAAGCCTACACTCGCTGGCTCGCTACCCATCACTACGAAAATTTTCAGGTGGTGAGCTGGCTGCTTCCCCGCAATCTGCATCAGGATTTCTACAACGTGTACGCTTTCTGCCGCTGGGCCGACGATCTGGGCGATGAGATGGGCGATCCCGCCGAAAGCCTGCGCCTGCTCGCCTGGTGGCAGCGCGAGCTGGACGCAATGTATTCCGGCACGGCCACCCACCCGGTCTTCGTCGCCCTGATGGACACTGTCGCGCGCCACGTGATTCCTCAAGAGCCGTTCGCCGACCTGATTCGCGCCTTCGTGCAGGACCAGACCGTCACCCGCTATCAGGATTGGGCCGCTGTGTTTCAATATTGCCGCTATTCCGCCAACCCCGTCGGCCGGCTGGTGCTGTACTTGTGCGGCTATTCCGACGCCCGCCGCCAGCAGCTTTCCGATGCCACCTGCACGGCGTTGCAGCTGGCCAATTTCTGGCAGGACGTCAGCGTCGATCTGGATAAGGACCGGGTCTACATTCCCCTTGCGGTCATGGCCAAGCACAGTTATACGGTCGAGCAGTTGTTCGCTCGTCAGATGTCGCCGGCGTTTGCCGCCGTGATGCGCGAGGTGACGGAGGAAGCCCGCTCGCTTTTCGTCGAGGGATTGCCGCTGGCGGGCTTAGTGAGGCGCCGCCTGGCGCTCGATATCGAGCTGTTCAGCCGCGGCGGCATGCGCATCCTGGAAAAAATCGAGCGGCAAAATTACGACGTGCTTTCCCGCCGTCCAGCCATTTCAAAAACCGAGCGCGGCTGGATGCTGCTGGCTGCTTTGGCTCGCATGGCATTTGCCCGGGCTGCATGATGGCGCCCGCCTCTGAAGCCATCGCCGAGTCCTACGCTTTCTGCCGCGCGGTGGCGCGCCGGCGTGCTAAAAACTTTTACTATTCGTTCGTCCTGCTTTCGCGCGAACAGCGCAATGCCATGTGCGCCGTCTACGCTTTCATGCGCTACTGCGACGATTTGAGCGATGAGCCGGGCGCCGGGCGCGAGCCGCTGGATCGCTGGAAAGCGGCGCTCACCGCGGCGCTCGCCGGTAAGTTCGACGCTTACCCGGCCTGGCCGGCTTTTCACGACACGGTCACCCGCTATGCCATCCCCAGCGGATATTTTTACGAAATGATCGCCGGCGTCAGCTCCGATCTCGAGCCGCGCAGCATGGCAACGTTCGATGAGCTCCACCGCTACTGCTATCAGGTGGCGTCGGTGGTGGGGCTCAGCATCATTCACATTTTCGGATTCCAGTCGCCGGAGGCGTTGCCGCTGGCCGAAAAATGCGGCGTGGCATTTCAGCTGACCAACATCCTGCGGGATATTCGCGAGGACGCCGGCCGCGGGCGCTGCTATTTGCCGGCGGAGGACTTGCGGCGATTTGGAGTGACGGCCGACGAACTCGCCAGAGGCGACCGCAGCCAGAATTTCTCCCAATTGATGCGCTTTGAAGTGGATCGCGCGCGCCGTTATTACAAGGAATCAGCGCCGCTGGTGGATTTGATTGACCCGGCCAGCCGGCCATCGCTGCGCGCGCTGGTGGGGATCTACGCGAAGCTGCTGGAAAGAATTGAAGAGCTCGACTACGACGTCTTCTCCCAGCGCGTATCACTATCGGCGCTGGAGAAATCGCTGATCGTGGCGCGCGCCGCAGTCGCGGGCCGCGGCGCAGGCCATTCTTGACATCAGTGTATCAGTGTATCAACCTGGAAAGAGATGCGAACCACCGTCAGTCTCGACGACGACGTATACGCCGCTGCGGCGCATCTGTCCCGCGCTTCCGGTGAGCGACTGGGCAAGGTGCTTTCCGTCCTCGCTCGACGGGGGTTGACGCCAAGGGCGGAACCGCGCCGTCAGAAATCACGCCGGTTTCCGGTATTCGAAGTGCCTTCCGGATCGCCTATCGTGCCCGCTTCCCGCATTGAGCGGATCATCGATGAAGAAGGGCTCTAGTAACCTTATCCTTCTAGACGTGAATGTTTTGTTGGCCGTTGCCTGGCCGAATCACCAGTTTCATGCCACGGCGAAGCGAAGACTGGCAGGCAGTTCCGATCGCTGGGCGACTTGTGCCCTGACCGAGCTGGGCTTCATTAGGCTGTCATCGAATCCCGCTGCGATCCCCACCGCCAAGAGCCCGCAGGAGGCGGCGGCGCTCCTGGGCGCCATGATCAGAGATCCGCTGCATGTGTACTTTTCCTCGCTGCCCTCGCCTGGGGCCAGGAATGGCCGAACCGTTTTTGCCAAGCTCCTTGGCGCCAAACAGATAACGGATGCGTACCTGTTGTGGCAGGCGCGCCGCCACCAGGCAATTTTCGTAACTTTCGACACGCGCTTAGGCGCGCTAGCCGATTCGCCAAGCGAGGTAGAGATCCTCGGCTGATGCGGGAGGTATAATAATCGAAATGTCCGAGCCGGGATAGAAAATCCGGTTAAATCGGCGTGTAATTCGGGGAATATCAATAGCAAATGCCCACTCGGTCCCGCATCGCACTCATTTGCTTGGTAGTGACGCTGGCGGTTCCGGCGTGGGCGCAAAGCCAGGTTGGCAGCAACGCCCGGCCCCTCATCACGCAGCGTATCGATCCCAGCCAGCGGGGCATGCTGCGCGGGAATATGCGGCCCGAAGCCACGGCGGCGAACGACCGCGGCGCGATCGGGTACGATTCGCCGATGGAGCACATGCTGCTCCAGTTGAAGCGCTCCCCGGCGCAGGAGCAGGCCCTCCGGCAGTACATCGACGACCTGCAAAAACCGGCGTCGCCCAATTATCACAAATGGCTCACCGCGCAGGAATTCGGCCAGAGGTTCGGCCTGGCCAGGCAGGATCTCGACACCATCACCGGCTGGCTGGAATCGCAGGGTCTCAAGGTCAACCTGATCTATCCGAGCGCAATGTTGATCGATTTTTCAGGCACGGCGGGACAGGTCCGTGCTGCGTTCCAAGCCGAAATTCACCGTTTTGACGTCAACGGAGTGGCGCACTTTGCCAACGCCGCTGACCCGCAGATTCCCGCGGCGCTGGCTCCGGCGGTGGCGGGCGTGGTTTCGCTGCACGATTTCATGCCGAACGCGATGCATCAGATGCGTCCGGCGTACACGTTCACCTCCGGTGGATTTCAGTATCAGGCGGTGGTCCCGGGCGATTTGGCGACGATCTACAATTTGAATCCGCTTTTCGCCGCGGGGATGTCGGGGCAGGGCCAGACCATCGTGTTGATCGAAGACACCAACGTCTACTCGACCGCCGACTGGACCACATTCCGCTCGGCGTTTGGGCTTGCGGGCTATACGGCCGGGTCGTTCCTACAGGTTCATCCCGCGCCGCCATCGGGTCCGAACAACTGCAGTAATCCAGGCGTGAATGGCGACGATATCGAAGCCATTCTGGATGCCGAATACGCCAGCGCCGCCGCGCCCAGCGCCACCATCGAACTGGCGTCGTGCGCCAATACATCGACTTTTGGCGGACTTATCGCTTTGCAGAACCTTCTTAACGGCGCCTCACCGCCGCCGATTGTCAGCATCAGCTACGGCCAGTGCGAGGCGTTCAACGGCGCGGCGGCGAACGCGGCGTACAGCGCGGCATACCAGCAGGCGGCGGCCGAAGGGGTATCGGTCTTTGTGTCTTCGGGCGATTCCGGCGCCGCGGGCTGCGATCAGAACAAGACTGGTGGCACGCACGGAATCGGTGTGAACGCCCTGGCCTCGACGCCCTATAACGTGGCCGTGGGCGGGACAGACTTCGGCGACACTTACGCCGGCACCAACAGCACGTATTGGAATTCCACCAACGCGTCCACATTTGCATCGGCGCTCTCGTACGTTCCGGAAATCCCCTGGAATAATTCCTGCGCCGGCGCGCTGCTGGCTTCGGCGTTCGGTTTTGCGACGACTTACGGCACCGGCGGCTTCTGCAATAGCTCGACCGCCAGCGCCAACGGCTACCTGACGACGGGGGCCGGAAGTGGCGGGCCGAGCGCCTGCGCGACCGGAAGCCCAACCGTCGGCGGAGTAGTGGGCGGGACCTGCGCCGGGTACGCCAAGCCCTCCTGGCAATCGCTGGTGGGCAATCCTGCCGATGGCGTGCGCGATATTCCCGACGTGTCGTTGTTTGCGGCCAACGGCGTTTGGGGGCACTACTACGTGTTCTGCCATTCGGATCCGGCCAATGGCGGAACGCCTTGCACGGGAGCGCCCAGTACCTGGTCAGGCGCGGGCGGGACTTCATTTGCCGCCCCGATCGTCGCCGGCATTCAGGCGCTGGTAAATCAGAAGACAGGTTCGCGCTGGGGCAATCCTAATCCGATTTATTACAGTATGGCGGCCGCCGAGTATGGCGCGAGCGGCAACAATTCGTGCAACTCGACGCTAGGCCAGGGCGCGGCCAGCTCCTGCGTGTTCTATGACGTGAGGCAAGGCGATATCGACGTCAACTGCACCGGAACGCGCAATTGCTATCTCCCGTCGGGGACCAATGGCGTGCTTTCCACTTCCAACAGCGCCTACGCGCCCGCATTCGGCACCAACATCGGTTGGGACTTTGCCACCGGAATCGGTACGCTGAACGCCGCCAATCTGGTCAATGGATGGCCCTCGCTTCCCACACCCGACTTCAGCATTTCGGCGTCACCGTCGAGCGTGACGATCACCCAGGGAGGCGCCGCCGGAAGCTCGACCGTGACCGTCACCGCGGTAAATGGATTCACCAGCAGCGTCGGTCTTACCGTTACGGGCTGCCCGCCGGGAGTTACCTGCTCTCTCCCAACGCCAGTGTCGCCTGCGCCGACTGCGGCTTCCACCCTCACCATTACGCCTACCGCCGGCGCCAGCCTCGGGACTTTCAGCTTGACCATTACCGGGACCAGCGGCGCGCTGTCGCATCCGGCCACCGTGACTCTGACCGTGAACTCGGCGTCCGGCCCGCCGGCGCAGGGTTTGATCGGGTATTGGAATTTTGATGAGGCTGGCGGACCCATCGCTCACGATACATCCGGCAACGGGCGCGACGGAACGGTAAACGGCGCCACCTGGACGGCGGGAAAAATAAGCGGCGGGTTGAGCTTCAACGGCAGCACGAACAATGTAGTGACGGGAAGTATCGCGCTGGGCAACACGTTTTCCGTATCGGCATGGGTGAATCCGGCAGTTGTGCCGCAGAAGGCATGGGTGCGGATTGCGGAGACGCGCTACAACGGCGGGCTGTACGTCGGGACCAATGCCAGCGGGACCAAGTACAAGCTCATCGTCAACACGGGAATCGGCGCTACCGGTAGCTGTGGAGGGCCCGGGTATGGATGCGCGGAAGGCGGAACCGTCGCCACCGGCTGGCATCTGGTAACCGCAACCTACGATGGCGCGATCGGCCGATTGTATGTGGATGGCGCCCTGGTGGGAAGCGAGACATTCACCGCTCCGCCGGCCACCAACTTTCCGCTGTACATCGCCAGCTATTACGGAGGAGGCGGATATTCATGGAATGGCGCGGCGGACGAGGTCCGTCTCTACAACCGGGCCTTGACCAGCACCGACGTCACCGCGATTTACAATTACACCGGCGGGCCGCCGGATACGACGCCTCCCACCACGCCGGGCAATGTTTCCGCGACCGCCGTATCTACAACCCAGATCAATGTGACCTGGTCGGCGAGCTTCGATCTGGTGGGCGTAACCGGCTACAATGTGTATCGCGATGGAAACCTGGCAGGGTCCCCGACCGGGCTTTCATTCACCGACACCGGCCTGGCTCCCTCCACAACCTATTCCTACACCGTGGTGGCGCTCGACGCTGCCGGCAATCCGTCCACGCCATCGGTGCCGGTTCTGGCGACGACGCTGACTCCCGACACCACGCTGCCGACGGTAGCCATCACCGCGCCAACGGCGAACGCGGCCGTATCCAACACCGTGACGGTGACCGCGACGGCGAGCGATAACATTGCCGTGGCCGAAGTGCGTTTTCAGTTGGACGGAGTGAATTTGGGGGCGGTTCTTACGTCGGCTCCCTACAGCATTTCCTGGGACACTACCACGACGTCCAACGGCAGCCACGCGCTGACCGCGATTGCCAAAGACACCTCGGGAAATCCCCAAACTTCGACGCCGGTGGCGGTGACGGTGAGCAATACGCAGGTGGGTCCGCCGACGCTCGGACTGATCGGGTACTGGAATTTCGATGAGGGACAGGGAATCATCGCCCACGATACGTCGGCCGGCGGGCACAACGGCGCGGTGAACGGGGCCTCATGGACGGCGGGAAAGATCAACGGAGCGTTGAGCTTCAACGGCATAACCAACAATGTGGTGACTGGAAATATCGCGCTGGGGAATACCTTCTCGGTGTCGGTATGGGTGAATCCCGCGGCAGTGCCGCAGAAGGGATACGTCCGGATTGCGGAGACCCGTTACAACGGCGGCTTGTATCTCGGTGCGAATGGCAACGGAACAAAGTACAAGTTCATCGTCAACACGGCGATAGGCGCGACAGGAAGCTGTGGGGGAGCCGCCTACGGATGCGCGGAGGGCGGAACCATCGCTCCCGGCTGGCATCTGGTAACCGCCACCTACGATGGCGCCATAGCGAAGCTGTATGTGGATGGGTCGCTGGTGGGCAGCGACACTTTCACGGCTCCACCGGCCACCAACTTCCCACTGTACATCGCCAGCTATTACGCAGGAGCCGGATATGCATGGAATGGCGCCGCCGATGAGGTTCGCCTGTATAATCGCGCTCTGACGGCTGCCGAAGTCGCCAATATCTTCGGCCCGTAAGCGGCCTTTTACCCTTCGAGCGCCTTCTCGAGCATGCCCGCAAATTCCTGGCTCTTGCGATTCAGGCGGTCGCGCAGGGCGTTCAGGTCGCACTCCAAAGTGTGCAGCCGGTCGGCCAGATGCAGACAGCCCAGCACGGCAACGCGCGTGGAATCGGAATTGGGAGCCTTGGCGGCGATCGAGTGCAGCAGCTCGTCCACGCGATGCGCCAGTTCCTCAACTTCGCGAGGATCGGCGCCGGCCAGCAGGGTGTAAGGCTGGCTCAGAATCGTGACCCGGACAGGGTGTTTTTCGTCCATTTACGGACTGCCGCTCAGCTGATCGATCTTGCCCAGAATTTTCTCAATACGCGCGCGCACCTGCTGACGCTCGGCGCGAAGAAGTTCGACTTCTTCCGAGAGTTGCGCGGTGAGAGCGCGCGCCTGCTCCGCATCGTGCACGGCGGCATCTTTCTCGCTGCGCAGCCGGGCAACCAGTTCGACGGCTTGCCGGATGCGCTCTTCGAGCGAAGACAGGGCGTCGATCGCAGTCCCGGGGGCAGCCATTAGCCGGCCGTTCCGAGTCCGGCCTTGGCCTTGTCGACCAACTGCCGGAAGCTCGCCTCGTCCGCCATCGCAACCTCGGCCAGAACCTTGCGGTCGAGCGTGATGCCGGCGGCTTTTAGGCCGTGAATGAATTTGCTATAGCTGAGGCCCGCGGTGCGGCAAGCCGCGCCGATGCGGATGATCCATAGCTTGCGGAAATCGCGCTTCTTGCGCTTGCGGCCGGTGTAGGCGAACTTCAGCCCGCGCTCGACGGCTTCCTGGGCTGCCCGGTGCAGTTTTCCTTTAGTAAGAAAATACCCGGAAGCCCGCTCCAGCGTTTTGGCGCGGGAGGCTCTACGTTTGGTTCCTCGTTTGACTCTGGGCACGTTTTGCTCCTGATTGGTTTAGTTGTGGCGGATCGGGCACGTGCCACGCGCCTCGTCCACGCACGAATGCGCTCCCTAGTAAGGGAGCATGCGCTGCGCGGCTTTATTGTTGCTCGGATCGACGACAGCCGACTTGTGGATCTTCTTCTTTCTCTTGTGGGGCTTGGACGTCAATTGATGGCGCCCAAACGCGTGGCCGCGAACGATCTTTCCCGTCCCGGTCTTCTTGAAACGCTTGGCCGCACCCTTGTGAGTCTTCAACTTAGGCATAAAAATGTTCCTGGATCACTGCGAAAGACTTCGATTATAGCACGATCATTCGTTGGCTTCCTGCCACTCCTCGTACCAGGCCATCTGGATGGCTTCGAGCTTGCCTTCGGAAGATTGCTGCGGGTCGTCGCCGAAATCGGCCAGCTCGGTGATCCATTTGTGCAGGTCCGTGAAGCGGACTTTGAGCGGATCGACGTCGGGAAACTTGTCGAAAAGGGCGAGCGCGATGTTTTCAGTGTGATCCCAGGTGAGTCCAGGCATAGTTCCTATTTTCTCGCAGAGGCGCAGAGAACGCAGAGAAAACCTAAGATATTTTTAAGGGTGTTTTTTCTCCGCGTACTCTGCGCCTCTGCGAGAAATTCTTAGTTTTCCCCTAGATTTTCGTACCCTTGAGCACGCCACGCACCGCGGTGTTCATGATGTTTTCCGCCAGCTTCATGGTCACTTGATTCAGCTGATCGATCTTCCCCCGTATCAGCAAGTGATCGTCCGCGTGATACACCAGCAGCAGCTGATTGATCGCATTGGTGATCTGCTGCCGTTCCTCTTCAGTCAGTTCCACATAAGCGCCGTTCTGTTTGGCTTTATCGACAGCCGCCAGAATCGTATCGGCTTCCACGCGCGCTTCCGCCACCTGGCGTGCGTTGAAATCCTCTTCGGCGCGCTCGATCGATTCGGCAATCATCGCCTCCACCTGCTCATCCGATAGCCCATACGACGGCTTGATCTCGACCGATTGCTCTTTGCCGGTGCGGGCGTCGCGCGCCGTCACGCTCAGAATGCCGTTGGCGTCGATCAGGAAGCGGACTTCAATGCGCGCCATGCCGGCTGGTAGCGGGTCGATGTCTTTCAGGTCGAATCGCGCCAGGCTGCGGCAGTCTTTTACCAGCTCGCGCTCGCCCTGCACCACGTGAATCAGCACATTGCGCTGGCCTTCGACGGCGGTGGTGAAAGTCTCGGTGGCGCTGGCCGGAATGGTCGAATTGCGGTGAATGAGTTTGGAAACCACGCCTCCCATGGTCTCGATGCCGAGCGAAAGCGGCGTGACGTCCAGCAGCAGCTTATCCTCCACGCTGCCCGCCAGAATGCCGGCTTGCACGGCGGCGCCGAGCGCGACCACCTCATCCGGGTTGAGATCGGTATGCGGCTTGGCTCGAAACAATACTTCGACGGCGCTGCGCACTTTGGGGATACGAGTAGAGCCGCCCACCAACACGACTTCGTCGATCTGCTCAACGCTCACGCCGGCGTCGCGGATGCAATCGCGGCAGGGGCCGAGCGTGCGATCGACAATATCCTCAATCAGTTTTTCGAACAGCTCGCGGGTGATTTCGCGGGTGTACTTCTTGCCGCGATACTCAAATGCCAGCTTCGTGAACGGCACAAAGCTCAGCCGCTCTTTGGCTGCGATCACGTCGCGGCGCAGGGTTTGCACGGCCTCGCCGTCATGCGAAAGATCCTCGCCCCATTCGGTAGCGATATCTTCGAGCGCGATGCGCATCAGCCGGATGTCGATATCGTCGCCGCCCAGGTGTGTGTCGCCATTAGTGGCCAGCACTTCGAAAATGCCGTCATGCAATTTCAGAATGGAAATATCGAAAGTGCCGCCACCCAGATCGTAGACGGCCACGATGCCGTCCTTGCGCTTGTCGAGTCCGTAGGCGAGCGCCGCCGCGGTGGGCTCGTTCACCAGGCGCAGAACTTCGAGACCCGCAATGCGTCCGGCGTCTTTGGTGGCTTGCCGCTGGGCGTCGTTGAAATAGGCGGGTACCGTAATCACCGCTTTGGTAACGGGCTCGCCCAAGTGCGCTTCGGCATTTTTCTTGAGCTGGCGCAGAATGAACGCGGAAATTTCCGGAGGCGTGAACGTGCGGTCGCCTAGGGCGATGCGAATCACCGACTCGCTGTTGCCGGCAACGCGAAACGGAAACAGTTTCAGTTCTTCCTGGATGTCGGCAACGCCCTTGCCCATCAGCCGTTTGACGGAGTAGACCGTGCGCTCCGGAGCTTCGATCAGCAGCTTGCGCGCCGGATTGCCGACGATGATTTCGCCCTTCGGCCCGAGCGAAACGATGCTGGGAACCAGGCGGTCGCCATCCTCGCCGGGAATCACCTCCGGATGAGCCAGGTCCATGATGGCAACCAGGCTGTTGGTGGTGCCGAGGTCGATGCCCACGACGCGCTCGGGGCCGCTATTGCCGAAATCAATTTGCACAGGCGTCATGGCAGGGTAGTCGTTCCAATTAGATTGTGAATGTACTTGCGGCGATTCAGCAGGCCGCGTATTTCCGCCAGCACGGCGCGATCCCCGGCGCGATCATAAGCCGAAAACTTGACGGCCAGTTCACGGTCCAGTTCATCCCGCATGCCCGCAAATCGCTGCCGGGCCTTTTCCAGCTCAGGCCTATCCATTTCTTCGATCGCCATGTTAAGCGCGAAAACCTCTTCCAACAATTCCGGCGGCACATTGTTGGATTTCTGCTCGCCGATATCGAAGCCATGCTCCTTCAGCAGGTATTCGGCGCGCTTGATCGGGTCGCGCAACGTCCGATAAGCGTCGTTCAACAGCGCGGTGGCGTCGAGCGCCTGCTGCTGTTCCTCCCGGCTCTTGAGCGTGAAACGGTCTGGATGATGCTGCCGGCTGAGCGCATGAAAACGCCGCTCGAGGTCCTGCAGGTCGACGTCCAACTTATGCGGC
>JACPNO010000015.1 GCA_016185465.1 Candidatus Solibacter usitatus | reverse complement strand
GTGTCCAGCGCGCGCTTCGCTTCGTCGGGAGACAGCGTCGCAGCTGGCTTCGTCGCGGCCGGCTTCGCCGCGGACGAGGACGTCTCGGCGCGAGCGCCGGAACGAGACGAGACAATGATGAGGATTGCGGCCAGCAGGGCCGGGACGAGAAAAAGAAGGAGCCGGAGACGAATTCGCATCGGTGAGGCGATTATATCGCCCGGACCGATTCGCTTGGGCGCGAAGGCGCAAAGGCAACGCCAAGAGGCACGATCTGAAGGAGCGCCCGGAGCGATTTCGGTTGGTGGGTTTTCTTTGCGTTCCTTTGCGGCTTGGCGGCTTAGCGTGGGACAGTCTTCAAGCATTTCTCACGCCAAGGCGCGAAGGCGCAAAGGAAACGCAAAGAAGCTGGAGTGGATGGCAATTTTGAGACAACCAGTTAACCTCTAAAATTCATCGAAAGGGGGAACTGGAGCATGGAGGTACGACGGAAATTCACGAAAGCGGTGAAGGAGGCAGCCGTTCAGCGAGTGACTGGAGGCCAGTCCCTGTCCGAGGTTGCGCGGGCGCTCGAGGTGCATCCATCTGATGTCCATCGGTGGCGGCGAGAATTGCAGGAACATGGTGAGCGAGCCTTTCTGGGGCCGGGACATCAGCGCACCGAAGAGACCAAGATCGCCGCGTTGGAACGCAAGATCGGCCAACAGGCATTGGAAATTGATTTTTTAAAAAGAGCCTTGCAGCACGTCGAGGATCAGCGCCGGCTGCAGGCATTGAACAACGGCGCGCGTTCTATGCGCAAGTTGAAAAAGAAGTGAGGGCGGGTGGAGGCCTGACGGTTGCTCAGATGTGTGCCGCGGCCGGCTTTAGCCGTGCTGGGTATTACCGCTTCCTACACCCCCAGGAAATGAACGATCCCCACATGGATCTCCGCGACGCGATGCACCGCGTGGCGCTCCAGTGGCCATGCTACGGGAGTCGGCGGATGGCGGCGGAGCTGAAAGATCGAGGGTGGCATACTGGCCGTGATCTGATCCAACGCCTCATGCGCGAGGACAACCTGCTCTGCGTGCTGAAGCGGAGGTTTGTGATCGCGACGACCGATTCGCGCCACGGCCTGGCGGTCTATCCGAACCGGGCAGCGGAGATGACACTGACCGGAATCGATCAGCTGTGGGTCGCCGACATCACCTATATCCGCCTCGAGCGGCAGTTCGTGTATTTGGCTGTGATTCTCGATGCTTATTCGCGGCGGGTCATCGGGTGGCATTTGGGCGAGAACATCGACGCCGCGCTGACGCTGGAGGCGTTGCGGATGGCGATCCACCGCCGAACTGTGACGGCCGGGCTGGTGCATCACTCCGACCGGGGTGTCCAATATGCCAGTCGCCAGTACACGGAGGTGCTGCAAGAGCACAGCATCGAAATCAGCATGAGCCGGAAAGCAAACCCGTGGGACAACGCGGCTTGTGAGTCCTTTATGAAGACTCTTAAATACGAGGAGGTCTACCGCACCGAATACCGCGACCTGGCGCACGCGCGGGCTTGCATGCGAGTGTTTCTGGAAAAGATCTACAACCAGAAACGGCTTCACTCAGCCCTGAAGTATCGATCACCGGCAGCTTTCGAAAGGGCTCTTCCTGCCCCACAACCGCAGTGACACGACGATCGACTCAGCCACAAGAGGCAGGCGTTTTCGGAGGCATGGCGGAATCTATCGGTCCGATGGGTTGCCAGGCAAACCCCTGGGCCGGACAGCCGCCTCCCGTTGGTCGGCGCCGGGCCAGGGTAAAAGAACGCGACGGAAGGAGCGCGTCCTGCTCATCCGCATCGTCCGCGATGAGTTCCGGTCGGCTATTCCTCGATCGGGTTGCTCGCCAGCATTGCCCGTCTCCGCTTCACCGACACGAGCATCATAAAGCACTCGCCATTTCGGCGAGAACCGAATATCATCGAGCTGAGCCGTTTTGGTTCTCTGGCTGTCTCACGCCTGCCATCCACCCCACCGAATGTGTTCTTTGCGTTCCTTTGCGGCTTAGCGCCTTGGCGTGAGAATGCTTTTAAGAAAGCTCCAAGTCTAAGTGCTGCGGCTCTTTGTCGGCTGGCGGAACTACTTCGAGCGGTGCGGAAAAACCATTCTCACGCAAAGGCGCTAAGACGCAAAGGAAACGCAAAGAAAACCTTAAGAAGGAATCGGAATATGCTTGCGCCGAGCGTGAGAAAACGCCGAATCGATTTACTGCACCTCTTTGTTTCGCTCGCGCGACACTCCGAAAATCAGGAGTTCGAGCGGGACAGTGCCGGAGTGTTCCAGTGCATGGACTTCGTTCAATTGCACCGGGATTGCATCCCCTTCCACGATCGCGGCGGTCTCGGACCCTACGGTGATCTTGCCGGAGCCGCTCATCACGTAGTAAACCTCGGCTACCCCGCGGTGGATCTGCTGACCTACCGTCGTGCCGGGCGGGAGTAGTAGGTGGTCGGTGTAGGACCACGGGCCAGAGAACACGCTGGGGCCGATGGCGCGACGGTATTGCACGGCGCCTTTGCCGCCTGCCATCGCATTCACCGGGCGCAACAGCGAGCGGTCGAAGGCTGCGGTCATGAAGACCGCGATCGGGTCGAGTGGGACTCCGACGCGTGGGTCGTCCGTGTTGTACGCGTCGTTCTCGCCCTTCAGCATCGAGACGTTTACGTTGAGGAATTGCACTGGCTTGTCGGTCGGGTTGTAGAGCGCGTGCGAATGGCCGAGGCGGCACGGGGCGCCCATGGG
>JACPNO010000014.1 GCA_016185465.1 Candidatus Solibacter usitatus | reverse complement strand
GTGTCGCCCGGCTGATCTCCACCCCCGCCTCACGGCTGAGGATGGCTTGCTGCCGGTATAGCGGCAGATGATCGCCGTACTTTTGAATAATCGTCTGGACAACGATGCGATTGCTCACCAAGCCCTTTTCGATAATCCTGACAGGCAGCGGCGCCGCCACAATGGAACGCTCCGGGCAGTGGCGGCAGGCGCGCTTCTCACGCTGGATCACCCGCACGAAGTATTGAACCGGCTCGACGTCTAGCTGTTCACTTGCGTCATAGCCAATCACCGTGGTGGCCGCGCCGCAAGACGGACACGTGCAGGCTTCCGGAGCGCAGGGTATGGTTTCTTCCTTGCGCGGCAAGTGCGCCGGCAATGTCTGGCGGCCGGGATGGGGCTTGCGTTCGCGCTTCGGCGCTACTGGTGGTTTCGCCTCGGGCAAGGGCTCCCGCTGCGCTTCGGCCGCCACTTCGTCCAAGGTGACACTGGGTTCTTCGTCCAGCAGCGAAAGCTGCAAGTCGTTCAGTGTCTCGCTGCGCGGCCCGAAGCGGGCAATGCGCTCCTGGCGCAGTGTTTCTTGCAACTTCTGAATCTGGAGTTTCGCCCAGTAGACTTCCTGCAGGGCAACCGCGAGATCGTGCTGTAGCCGGATAATCAGCGCGTCTTTCCGCTTCAGCTGGTTTTGGTCATTCTTGTTGGAAGAAGTGCTCACGATCTGGATATAGGCAGAATACGGCAAGTCGTCTGTAAATACCAGCCTGTTTTTGCTTACTAACTTGTGTTATAATGTTACTAACTTGCGCGACGATACCAGCCTCGCCGCGGCCGCCCTTCCGCCGGATCCATCCCGTTCAGCAACATCGCCAATTCTTCCGCCCGCAGAGTTACGCTGCACCCCGCCTCCATCGCCGCCGGCCAGCGGAACCGCCCCTTCTCCAACCGCTTGCTGCATACCCACAGCCCGCTTCCATCCCAAAATAGCGCTTTCACTCGCGTCCGGTCCCGATTGGCAAACAGGAACAGGTGGCCGCTCAGCGGATCTTGCCCCAACTGGTGCTGTACCAACCCGTAGAGTCCGTCGAATCCCTTGCGCATGTCCACTGCCGCCACACTCAGATAGATCTTTGTAGCCGGTCCCAATCCGAACATCACGCCTGCTCCGCTATCCGCACCAGGCGAGTGAGTTCCTCACCGGCGAAGTCCCAACTGCTCTCGATCCGTCTTCCATTGGACAACACCAACGTGAAACCCTGGCTGCGCCTGGAATCGAGTACTTTTACCGGCACCAGCGCTGCCTCTTGTTGCTTTGCCTTTCGCCGCCGGTAGTAGTCTAATGTCGTTACCGGAATGCCCGCCTGCTCGCAGTAATCGCGCCGCGTCAGACCGCTCCGATCGAAACCCTCCAACAATCGCGCCGCTTCGGCAGCGCTCCATCCGCGCCCTCGTGTTTGTGCCATGGGACCATCTCAACAGGTCCCAGCGCCGCAG
>JACPNO010000023.1 GCA_016185465.1 Candidatus Solibacter usitatus | reverse complement strand
CTCCGGTCACGGTCGCGCCGTTGGACGTGAATGCGGTGTTGCAGGAGCGGGTCGCATTCTTGAAAGCGGCGCATCCCGAAGTCGCGTACGAATGCCGGCTGGGGGAGAGCGTTCCACGCGCCATGGCGGACGCCGATCTGGTGAAGGGGATTCTGACCAACCTATTGGAGAACGCGGCAGAAGCGGCCGGCGAGGGCGGCCGGATTCTCGGCGTGACGGCGTCCGACGACGGGCGCGTCGCGATCGAGGTGCACGATTCCGGGCCGGGGTTGAGCGAGCAGGCGCGGTCGTCGTTGTTCCAGCCGACGATCTCGTTCAAGAAACGGGGAATGGGGCTGGGGCTGTCGATCGCGCGCAAGAGCGCGCTGCTGTCGGGCGGGGACATCTTTCTGGTGAAAGGAGAGCTGGGCGGAGCGGGCTTCCGTGTGACGCTGCCCCTGGCGACGAATGGCTTCCAAGCGCGTTCTGATCGTGGATGACGAAGAGAATATCGGGCGCTCCCTGCGGATGATCCTGGAGCGCGAAGGGTACGCGGTGAACGTGTGCCGGTCGGTGGCGGAGTTTCGCCGGCACCCCGATGCGCACCGGGCAGACGCCTACCTGCTGGATATGAAGCTGCCGGACGGCAGCGGCATCGACCTGCTGAAGCTGGTGAAGCAGAACGGAGCGGCAGCGCCGGCGGTGATGATCTCGGGACACGGGACGATCGCCGACGCGGTGGAAGCGACGCGGGCCGGCGCGTTCGACTTTCTGGAGAAGCCGTTGAGCCGGGACCGTGTGCTGCTGGCGGTCAAAAACGCGATGGAGCACTCCACCCTCCGCCAGGAAAACGAGCGCCTGCGGGAGCTGGTGGGAGGCCCGTGGCGGATGATCGGGTCGAGCCCGGCGTGGCAGCGGGCGGTGGAGCAGGCGTCGATGGCGGCGCGGTCGGACGCGCGGGTGCTGCTGATCGGCGAGTCGGGGACAGGGAAGGAATTGCTGGCGGCGCACATTCACGGGTCGAGCCCGTTCGCCTCGGGGCCCTTCGTCAAGGTGAATTGCGCGGCCATCCCGACGGAACTGATCGAGACGGAGCTGTTCGGGCACGAGAAGGGGTCGTTCACCGGCGCCACCGCGTCGCGCAGGGGGAAGTTCGAACTGGCGGACGGAGGGACGATCTTCCTGGACGAGGTCGGGGATCTGCACGGCGCGTCGCAGGCAAAGCTGCTGCGGGTCCTGCAGGAGGGCGAGTTTCACCGGGTGGGCGGCGAGGCGATCATCCGGGTGGCGGTTCGGGTGATCTCGGCGACAAATCGCGATCTGTCGGCGATGGTGGCGCAGGAGAAATTCCGCGAGGATCTGTACTACCGGTTGAGCGTGGTGCCGATCCGCGTGCCGTCGTTGCGCGAGCGGCCGCACGACATCCGACTGCTGGCGGAGTACTTCCTGGAAGACTTCTGCTCGCGCAACAACTTCAAGGCGAAGTCTCTCGACGCGACGGTGTTCGATGTGTTGGAGAGCTACGGCTGGCCCGGCAATGCGCGCGAGCTGCGCAACGTCGTCGAGCGGATGGCAATTCTGACCGCCGGCGAGCGGCTGACGCGGGACGCCATCCCGGTCGAGGTGCGGGTGCAGCGGGAGACGGGCCCGAAATCGACGATCCAGGAGGCTCGCGAGTCGGCGGAGCGGGATCACATTCTAAGGGCGCTGGAGGAGTCGAACTGGAACGTGTCGGGCGCGGCGCGGGCGCTGGGGATGGAACGGACGAACCTGCACAAGCGGATCCGAGCGCTGGGGCTGACGCGGGGGAGGTAAAGTAGGGGTATGGCGACGTCAATAGCCGTTCCAGTGGAAGAGTACCTGCGGACGAGCTACGACCCTGACATGGAGTACGTGGACGGCCAACTTTTGGAGCGCCACGTGGGTGAACATTTTCATAGTCTGCTGCAGATCCTCCTCGGGGCAGAACTGAACTCCAGGCGGCGGTCGCGCCGGTTTCGAGTTTTTGCGGAACAGCGGATTCAAATTAGCGCCGAGCCTCGCTATCGCATTCCGGACTTGTGCGTGATGGCGTTGCCCTATGAAGTCGCTCCGGTCCTTCGCGGGCCGCACCTTGTAATCGAGATTCTATCGCCAGATGACACGGGCGCCGACACGCTGACTAAGATCACAGACTACCTCCGGGCTGACATTCCGCATGTATGGATCATAGATCCATATGAACGGACCCTTACCGAGGCCGGCCAAAGCGGTGTCCGACGACCCGCTGGTCTTGTGCTCGCCACACCTCTAGTGGGAGAAGTCGATTTCGCCCCGCTCTTTGCGGAGCTTGACGAGCCCACGGAGTAACTACCCCAATTTCGCAATCACAGCGTCCGTGAACTCCGTTGTCGACGCCTTTCCTCCGACATCCCCCGTCAGATGCGTCCCCTCGGCGTAGACCTGATAAATCGCATTATGCAGGCGGACAGAGGCTTCGCGCTCGCCGATGTGGGCCAGCATCAGGACCGCCGACTGCATCAACGCCGTCGGATTCGCCAGACCCTTGCCGGCGATGTCGGGGGCGGTGCCGTGGACGGCCTCGAAGATGGCGTGGTGGTCGCCGATGTTCGCGCCGGGGACGATGCCGAGCCCGCCCACCAGGCCGGCCGTGAGGTCGGAAATGATGTCGCCGTAGAGGTTCGGCATCACCAGGACGTCGAATGTCTCGGGACGCATCACGAGCTGCATGCAGGCGTTGTCGACGATCAGCTCGTTGTACTGCACGTCGGGGAATTGCGCGGCGACCTCGCGGCAGCACTTCAGGAACAGGCCGTCGCTCATCTTCATGATGTTGGCCTTGTGGATGGAGGTGACTTTGGCGCGGCGGTCGCGGCGGGCGTACTCGAAGGCGGCGCGGGCGATCCGCGTCGACGCGTTGCGAGTGATGATCTTGAGGCTTTCCACGACGCCCGGCACGACCTCGTGCTCCAGGCCGGAGTAGAGATCCTCCGTGTTCTCCCGGAAGATCGCCAGATCGAGCGGCAGGTCGTGGAAGCGGGTCTTGAGCCCGGGCAGCATGCGGACGGGGCGGAAATTCACGTAGAGGCCGAACTTCTTGCGAAGGGCCACGTTGATGCTCTGGTGGCCGCCGCCGATCGGAGTGGCGGTCGGGCCCTTGAGGCCGATGCGGTTGGCCTCCAGCGCGGCGAAGACGTCGTCGGGGATCAGTTGTCCCTGCTCGGCGAGCGCCCGCGCCCCGGCTTCGACGCGCTCCCATTCGATCGGGACGCCGGTGGCGTCGACTGCGCGGACGGTGGCTTCGGCCACTTCGGGACCGATGCCGTCGCCGGGTATCAGCGTAATCTGGTAGGCCATCATCGTTATTATAGAAGTGAGGTGTGAATTGATACCCGATTGGGCGTCGGAGCGCAGGGAAATGGTGGAGACGCAACTGCGCCGGCGCGGCATCCGCGATGGACGCGTGCTGCGCGCCATGACCGAGATTCCGCGCGAGGAGTTTGTCCCGCCCGAGCATCGCGTACAGTCTTATCGCGACGAGCCGGTCCATATCGGCTACGGCCAGACGATCTCGCAACCGTACATGACGGCGCTCATGGCCGAGGTTCTGGAGCTCGACGGCACGGAGACGGTCCTCGAGGTGGGCTCGGGCTGCGGGTATGCCGCGGCGGTGCTCGGCGCTCTGGCGGCGCGCGTGGTCACGGTCGAGATCGTGCCGGGGCTCGCGCAGATGGCGCGGGCGAATCTGCGGCGGACCGTTCGCGACGCCAATGTGACGGTGGTCGAGGGCGACGGATCGCTTGGTTATCCGGAGCGCGCTCCCTACGATGCCATCTCGGTCGCGGCGGGGGCGCCGGACGTGCCGCTGCCGCTGCTCGACCAGCTCAACGACCCCGGACGTCTGACGATTCCCGTGGGCAGCTTCCTCGACCAGGAGTTGCGGGTCGTCTGGAAACGCGGCGGGCTGATCGATACCCGGGTCGCGACGCAGTGCCGGTTCGTGCCGCTGCGCGGCGGCGAAGGCTGGAATTGATGCGGCTCCGAACGGCGAAGGACCGCCTCAAGATCGAGCACAGCATCATCGACGGGCTGCGGCCGGTGCTCGAAGAGCTGCTGGCGGCGAATCCGGAGATCCGGTCGGTGATCCCCGGCGTCATCCGGCCGGTGCGCGACGCGAAGGGCAAGGTCAAGGTCCGCGTGACGGTCCCGACCCAGAACGGCTGGAAGGCGATCGCGCTGAGCGCGGGCGCGCGCCAGGAGCTGTTCGTCAGCGCGGACTGGACGAAGGAGCAGGTCGAGGCGGCGTTCGTTCGGGCCGGAGCTACACCTTCTCAATCACTTTGAACAATCCGGCGAGCGAGGTCTCGGTGGAATACAACGGGCCCTTCGGGTCCTTCCAGTGCGTTTCGAGCGTGAAGGTTCCTTGGAAGCCGTCCTTGAGCAGGGCGCGAATCTGGCCGAGGTTGTCCATCTCGCCGGTTCCGACCGGCAACCAAACCACCTTTCCAGCCTCGCGCTTGAAATCGCGCAGGTGAATATGGAAGATGCGGGACGGGTCGATCTTGCGGTAGCCGTCCGGAAATGACTGCTCGCCGGACTGCGCGGCGTTGTTCGGATCCCACGTGAGGCCCACGTTGTCCTCTTTGACCCGCTTCAGGAACGCGCCGGATTCGGCGCCGCTGCACACGTGGCCTCCGCCGATATTCTCGACGGCGAGCCGGAATCCCTTCGCGCGCCGGGCGGCCTCCCGGAGCAGCTCGTCGATGCGGGCATAGCTCTTCGCGGAAGGCTGCTCGTCCCTGGCCAGCATGAAGGTGAAGATGCGCAGGGTGTTCGTGCCGAAGATGCGGGCGCGCTCGAGCGAGGCGTCGAGCAGCTTCCACTGTCCGTCGAGGATTTTTTCGCCCTCGGGGCCTTCGGGCGGCAGCGGGATCTTGAAGAAGCCGGTGCCCTCGATCGAGACCTTCACGCCGTGCTCGTCGAGAATCTTGCCCGCTTCGCGGACCTTCTCGACGGGCTGCGCGGTGTTGTACCGGCCCCAGATATTCCGCACCTCGGCCCATTTCAGGTTATGGTCGCGGAGAAACTTCGCCGCGGTGAGGACGTCGTCGGCGATCTCGTCGGTGGTGATGCCGAGCTTGAGCTGCGCCAGGGGAAGAGCTTCGAGCCGGCGCGCCAGGACGGCTGCGGCCGCGCCCGCGAACAAATCGCGTCGAGTCGGTCGATGCATGCCTCGCATTATAGCGGGCTACAATGGGCGCGTGGCTGAAGCAGAGATCCGCGCCGTCATCGAACGGATGAACCGCGCGTGGCTGGAAGGGACCATCGACGAGCTTCCGGCGGCGCTCGACGAGTGTTTTCACCCGGCGATCGTCATCCGCGGCGGCGACCTTCAGGCGCACGGCTCCGGCAAGGAAGCCTGCATTCAAAGCTACCTGGATTTCCTCGATGGCGCCGTGATTCACCGGTGCGTGATCGAGCCGCCGGAGATCGACCTGGCCGGCGATACGGCGATGGCGATCTACGGGTGGGAGATGACGTACGAGACCGACGGACAGCAGTACACCGAATCGGGATCGGACATCCTGGCGCTGGCGCGAAGCGAGGGGCGCTGGCTGATCACCTGGCGCGCGATGCTGCCGGCGATGGTCGAAGATTAAGCGACATGTCGACCCCCACCCACTTGGGAACCGCGCTGGCGATTCCCGAGCCAGGCGAGGACGCGATCATACGGCGGCTGAAGCGCTACCTACTGCTGTTTGACAACATTGCCGTTCTTCATCTATCGAACTTCATTGCCTTCTTGTCAGAAGCCGGCCACGACCCGCAATTGCAGGCTGAACTCGAGTGGTTGCTGAAACTCGGACTGCTGACTCCGGTTCATAAGCGGTTTGAGGACTGCTTGGAGAACCCCTTTCAGGAAGCCGCGGCACGATATCCGAAAGCGCTGGACTTCGCGTTGGAGTACGCGGGGTTCTATTCGTATCTCCAAATTCAAGCATTTCAATTGACGCGACTGCGTCAAGATGATGCTGTGCTGGTCTTCAGCCGGGCTCGACCGTCTCTAGATCCGATCGGACCCGCAAAGACACGTTCCGCGGCGCTGGCGAGCACACTGGGCGTGATCTTCGAGGCCCTTCCCCAGCCTGATGATCGAACGCCTTGGGAACAGACCGCAGAATTCAAGGCGGATCCGGATACGACCCGCCACTTGTTGGCCCTGAGAAGGTGGAGTTCAACCGTGGCGCGAGAGGTGAGATCGGCCAGCGAAGTGACGCAGGAAATTGAGTGGTTGCTTGGCGAATACGAGGCACACATGCGGCTGCATCGGATGAAGACCACGAGCACTGCTCTGGAGACAATCTTGACGACCACAGGAGAGATCCTGGAGAGCGTCGCGAAGTTCAAGTTTGGATCTCTCGCCAAGTCGCTATTCTCGCTCAGGCACCGAAAGGTCCACCTGCTCGAAGCCGAGCGTGCCGCTCCCGGTCGTGAGCTGATTTACCTTGCGAGAGCCCGGAAGCGGTTTGGCAGTCGTTAACTCCCGCGGGCGCACGCCTCTGGTTCAGCTGTCAATGACCTGAAAGTGAAAGCGCTCGGGCGGGAGAAGCGCGGGAGCTTCGCGGACCAACCCGGACCAGGAGCTGTAAGCCGTGTCCGCAACAACGGGAGACAGATAGAACAGGAACTGGCTGGAAAAACACCGTGCAGGTGATGGCTCCCGGAAAATAAGCCGCAGCCCAACGGCTTTGTCGAGCGCCACGCCGCGTGTCGGCACGTCCTTTTCCATCAGCAGCGTCACGAAGCTGGCCCGGCTGGCGTGGGGCCAGACATCCGGGTGCAGCAGCTTGCGCAGCGTGTCCTCGCACTCGAAGGTGATCTCGCACTGCCGGATCCATTCGAGGATCGAATCGCCCCACAGCCAGTGGGAGACGAGCCCTTTATACTGCTCGCGCAGTTGCAGCGCCAGCTCGAACCGGCGCTGCTCCAGAACACCCGGCGCCGCGTCGCTGACGGCCAGCATGTCCTCGGCCTCGCCGAGCACCGAGTCGAGATCCTCCGCCGACGGGTGATCGAGGGCGGAGTGGACCAGAAGCGGGGGAAGCTCGTGCGTCTTACTGCCGGGTATGTCGATGTACCGCGCATCCGTCATAAATCGTGTCCTGCCCTCTATACATATCGACCGAAACGAGGGCGCGTTCGTTCCAATTGTTGTAGCACGGTAGCCGCCAATTTCAATTAAAAATGTTTTAATCAGCCCCATCGGCAGGGCTGATGGCGCGCTTAGCGCTCGCCCGCGGCTGCTGCCAAAAACCCGTAAATGCTATGATTCCGGTGGGTATGAGCGAATACTCAATCGGAGTGGATCTCGGCGGAACCAACCTGCGCGCCGCCGCGATCGACCGCTCCGGCAAAATGCTCGACAAAATCTCCGGCTCCACCAAGTTCGAGGAGGGTCGCGACGCGGTGCTTTCCGACATCGTCTCGGCGATTTCCGCCCTGCGCGAGCGCTGCGGTGAGGCTGCGCTGGCGGGCATCGGCGTGGGAGTCCCCGGCTTCATCCGCATCCGCGAAGGCTTCATCACGGGCTCGAATAACCTGCCGTACCTCGAGAACTTTCCGGTGCGCGACGAGATTTCCCGCCGGCTCGGCGCGCGCGTGATTCTGGAAAACGACGCCAACGCGGCGGCGCTGGGCGAGAAATGGATCGGGGCGGGGCAGGACGTCGACGACCTGGTGCTGCTGACGCTCGGCACCGGCATCGGCGGCGGAATCATCTCCTGCGGGCGAATCCTGCGGGGCGCGGTGGGCATGGCCGGCGAGTTCGGCCATGTGACGGTTGTGCCGAACGGCAATCCCTGCGGCTGCGGCAATCGAGGGTGTCTCGAAAAGCACGCCTCCGCGACCGCCGTCACGGCGATGGCGCGGCTGATGCAGCTCGGCGAAGAGTTGAGCGCGCGCGACGTGTCCGAGTTGGCACGGCAGGATACCAAGGAGGGCGAAAAGGCGCGGGAGATCTGGCGCATCGTCGGGGAGTCGCTCGGAATCGCGCTGGCGACGGCGATCAACACGTTCAACTTTCCGCTCTACCTGCTGAGCGGCGGCATGCTCCCGGCGTGGGAGTTCTTCGCCCCGGAGATGATGCGGACGGTCGAGCGGCGGTCGTTCACCTACCGCGCGACGAAGACGGAGACGAGAATCGCCAAGGCGACTCTCGGCAACGAAGCGGGACTGTACGGGGCGGCGTATCTGCCCTGGGCGGGGTAGACGAGGTAGTGGGCCCTGTAGGATTTGAACCTACGACCGACGGATTATGAGTCCGCTGCTCTAACCGCTGAGCTAAGGGCCCTAAATCAAACAAAACAAGGAGAAATCATTGATTTGATGCGATCACAAAAGTGGTCACTGTAACCGTTTTTGTAACCGTTTTGACTGATTGTCACCTTTTCGCGCTGCTCTCCGCTTTGGTTGTCCCGCCAGATATTGAGCGAGCTTTTCACCAGCATCCGAGAGGTCCTTGTCCGTCGATATATTGTACCTGTCGAACACGTGGCGTGTCCGATGTCCGCTGAGTTCCATCGCGAGCTTCTCAGGGATACCGGCTCGGATCATGTTGCGGACGGCGCTACGACGTAGATCGTGAAATAACTGGCCGTCGAGCTTGGCACGCTCACAGCCTGAAGCCCAAGCCTTGTAGAAGGTCTTCAGCCGTTCACCCGTGCCATCGTGGAAGACCCAATTGATGGGCGACGATTACAAACCGGGGCAAACGACAACTAACGGCTGAAGCACCGGCCACTGGTGGGCACCACCATGGCACAAGGTGCTGCGGACATTTCTGTGATCGGAGTTCGCGTCCGCGAAATGTCGCCTGGCCCCAAGAAGATCGGGGGCTCTGCCCCCGGACCCCCGGGATTTTCCGCGATCCTGCCATCCCAGGTTTCCCGACTGAGGCCATTTGCGACGACAACACCTTCTGTCAGTGACAGCAGCGCTCGCGTAAATGTCGTTTTGGCGGAGTGCAATTGTCGTCAAACACCCATTGGCTCACGGAAACCATGATGTTGATTACGAGCCTGCCAGCAGCGGAGCCGGTATCCAGAGATTCAGCGACAGACACCAGGGAGACGCCTAACGGGGGCGGACGCGAGAAACTCCATCATTCCGACGTGCTGTAGAGCCTACGATCTGCAACGGCGCGGAAGAAGAAGGGAAACGGATCAGAACTGATCGTCGCGCCTAATGCTGCTGGACAAAACAGCCGATGACCAGGAGGGGAGTGGGAACGGCGCGGGCACTCTCAGCCGCAACGTTTCCGACCGACGAGGTATAATCGCGGAAGACCTTCCCCGAAACATGAAATGAACGGTGCGGTTTCCCGCAATAGGGTGGAAGAGTGCGACGTAAAGACGGACGGCCCAAACTCAAGGCTCTGAGGCGGATGCCTCAATATGCGTATGGATTTCGCGATAATCCTGCGACTGCTCCATATCGTCATCCGAGCTTCGGGAACGGCGGGGATGTTCCAGCGGGATGGCCTACAGTGCTGTCGTTCTTTACGGGATGCGGCGGTATGGATCTGGGGTTCCTCGGCGGGTTCAAGTACCTAGGCGAACTGTATCCCGCGCTTCCTTTCCGGCTTGTACACGCATACGAAATCGACGAAAAGGCAGTCCAGACGTATCGACTGAATTTGGGTCGCGAGATCTCCGTTACCGATTTGGCAACTGCCGACCTGGAGACCTTCCCCAAGGTTGACATTCTCAGCGGTGGATTCCCTTGCCAGGATTTCTCATCCTGCGGTCACAAGCTCGGCCTAAAGGGGCACCGAGGCGAGTTGTACCTCATCATGAGGGACTACATGAGAATCCATCAGCCGAAGGTCGTCGTCGGTGAGAACGTGCCGCACCTCGAAAGGATGCAGGGCGGGCAGGTGCTGCGTCAAATCCAGGGGGACCTCGAAGAGGCTGGCTACCGCTTCAAGCTTTGGCGAATGTGCTGTCCGGACTACGGCCTGCCCCAGAGCCGCACGAGGCTGTTTTTTGTAGGGGTCAGGCGTGATCTAAAAGGCTTCCCCGAAATGCCTGCTCCGACGCACTTCCTGGGACGAGTGACTATCGACGACGCTATCTCGGACCTGGAGCGCGTCGAGGACGAGTCCGTTCCGAACCAGAGCCAGTATTTCGTAGCGACGAAGGCGACGGCAGGAGCGGGGCAGGGCGACCAGAAATCGCACGCTGGTGAGCTTGCGTATGCGGTTCGTGCCAACTCCAAAGCCCGAGTTCACTTTCACTACTCTCTCGACCGAAGGCTAACGGTTCGCGAGTCGGCTCGACTTCAGGCGTTCCCAGACGAGTTCGTCTTTCCGCACGCTACCCAGACCAATATTCTTCAGATCGGTAACGCGGTGCCGCCTATTGTCGGGCATCACGTCGCAAACGCGATTTCTGAATACTTCAGGACGGTCCTGAACCATCAGATGCCCCTCGTCTCTTTTCAAAATCACTCCGCAATTGCGAGCCTTGCCGGTGACTGATCAAAACTATCTCGACGTCTTCATGCAACCTCTCCGGGTTTGCCGCGCCTACAAGCCGAAGTTCGGCAATTCCGAGGACGACACCAGTGAGCGGCTATTACGACTTGTGATCAAGGACGCTCTGTCGTTGTCCGACGAAGACGTATGCTGGAGCTTCGAAGTTCCGAAGGACGACGGCACAACAGGAACCCTCAAGCTCGACGCTCGAATCCCACTCGCGAGCATACAGAACCCAGAAGCTCAGCGGCGCGTTCGAGAGTGGTTGACCGCCTGCACAACTCACCTGTCACTATCGCGGAAATCTACTGAGACCCTTGACGGGGCAGTCTTTGAAATCCGGCAGGGGTACAAGAGTGCCGACTCAAAACGGCAAAATGCCGATTTGAGATTTGCCGCACGCGCTCTAGGCACCAATTTCCTTCCGGTCATGATGCTGGTTTCTTCGCAAGTGAATTTTGCGGTGCGTCGTCGCTACCATTCCTCCAATCTGCTGGTGCTCATCGGCTCTCTGGCGGGTGACCCTACGACGAGTACTTTTGCCTTTTACCGGGATGTAGTCGGGTATGATTTGGGAGGCTTCTTTGAAAGGCACAGCGAGGAATTTAGGAAAGAGGTCCAAGGGATTCTCGGTTCTTTGTTGTCGCCAGACTAGTTCGACGAGATGGACAAGTATTCCCCAGCCGTTCGGTCCCGAATGATGTCGGCAGTTCCGTCGCGGGGAAACCGATCTACTGAGCAAGCCATGTCCACCGAACTGCGGAGTGCCGGTCTCGTCGGTTACCGGAAGCATTGGCCTATTGCCGGTAAACCCGATTTCGCATGGCCAGGGCTCAAGGTTGCCCTTTTTGTGGACGGGTGTTTCTGGCATGGTTGCCCGACGTGCAGTCGTCCCTCGAAGAGCAATGTCAGCTTTTGGGAAAAGAAGGTGAGGGAGAATCAGCAGCGGGACAAACGTGTCGCTAGGTGTTTAAGGCGGGATGGCTGGAGCGTTGTCAGAATCCGGGAATGCAAAGTCCGAGCAGTCGCGAGTCTAGCCAGGATTCAGCGAATGTTGGATAAGCGCAAGGCTCTGCGATGCTGCTGAGGCCCGTCCAAGGCACCATTTTACTGTCACCGTTTTTGTAACCGTTCCGGGAAATTTCGAGACACAAGGGGAAATGGCATCGGCGCGGAAACCCAATGAATCCGCGCCGTTGAGTGTCCCCTGGTGTCTGGTGATTTCTCGAAATTGAATTATGAGTCCGCTGCTCTAACCGCTGAGCTAAGGGCCCGCCGCCTCTCCATTGTACTTGTGGACCGGCTACGTGGCCTTGATCTTCTTCAGCGCGGCCTGGATCTTCGCTGTCAGCGCCTTCGACTCCTTCGTCTCCGGGCCGGCCTGGAGCGCCTCGAGCGCCTCCTGGCACATCATCTTGGTGCGGTTCGGCAGATCCAGTTTCGTCGACGCGAACAGGTCGGCGCGGTCGAACAGCTCCTGCGCGAGAG